>JAQGJO010000072.1 GCA_028290595.1 Hyphomicrobiales bacterium
GCAACAGAAAATCAGAGCCGTCGGCGCCGCCGCCTTGGCGCCGAGCACCGCGAGCGCGAGACCCGGTCCCATGTAGCCGATATTGCCATAGGCGCCGGCAAGTCCCGCTATGGTGGCCTTGCGCAACGAGAGCTCGCCGATGACCCGGCCGGTCACAATGGCGAGCACGAACGCTGTCACGGTGCCGAGCGTGGTCGCGATCAGGAATGGCGGGTTGTTCATCTCCGAAAACGGCGTCTTCGACATGATGCCAAACAGCAAGGCCGGCAACGAAACATAGAGCAGGAAGAAATTCATCCAGGCGAGGCCCGCTTCCGGCAACCCCTTACCTTTTCCGCAGGCGAATCCGATGAAGATCAAGCCGAAATAGGGAATCGCGAGGTTGAGAATATCGGCCATCTCGTAAACGTCTTTTCGTCAGTCATTTCGGGGCCATGGCGCCGGGTCTGGCCACCATGCCTGAGGGTTAAATCGTCCTTTTGCCCCTAGCATCGGCCACAATCATGGTCTATTCGACCAGACATGATCAAAGCGCGCACCGCCAAATTTCAGATCGGTCAGATCGTCCGCCACCGGGTGTTTTCGTTCCGGGGCGTGATTTTCGACATCGATCCGGAATTCAACAATACCGAGGAATGGTGGCTGTCGATTCCCGAAGAAGTCCGGCCGCACAAGGACCAGCCATTTTACCATCTGCTGGCCGAGAATTCGGAATCCGAATATGTCGCCTATGTTTCCGAGCAGAACCTGCTGCCCGATGAAACTGGCGAACCAATCCGGCATTCCCAGGTCGCCGAGATATTCGTCAAGGACAAGTCCGGCGGTTACCGGCCGAGAAATCCGTCGCTGAATTAAGCGAAACTCCCAGGTGCTCGGCTCCCGCCGAAGCGTTTTTCGCGCTTGATTCGAACGGATCAGTCGAAAAATGGCCGCGACGTGCGCTCAGTTGTCTTCGATCTGCGACAGGATTCGACGTCAATTTTCATCATGACGGGCGAGCCACGGCTCGTCAGAACGCGCGGCGCAGTCCGACGGATCGTTCCACCAGCAGAATCACGACGAGCGCAAACACCACGCTGACGGTCGCGGCGGCTGCGGCAGTCGGATCAAAATCATATTTGAGATAATCGAACAGCGCGAGCGGGAGCGTGTTGCCGCCGACCGGCTTGAGCAGGAACGACATGGTGAACATGTCGAAGGACACGATGAAAGCAAACAGCGCGCCGGTGAACAGGCTTGGCCGTAACAGCGGCAGCACGACCCGCCAGAAAGTCTCGAGTGCGCCGGCGCCCAGGCTGACCGATGCCTCTTCGAGACTGGGATCGACCTGTTGGAGCGCGGCCGTGACGGCGAGAAACGAGAACGGCAACGTCGCCACAATGTGGCTCATCTGCAGACCAAACATGGTGCCGCCAAGTCCGAGCCGATAGAGGAAAAACAGCAAGCCGATCGCGGTCAGGATTTCGGGCAGAAGCAAAGGCAGCAGCACCAGCGTGCGAAACGGCCCGCGCCAACGTGCCGACAGACGGCGGTAGAACAGCGCTGCCGTCACCGCCAGAACCGAAACAACGAGGGCACTGATGAGCGCGAGGCGAAGCGACAGCAGCAGTGCGGAGATGAAGGTCTCGTCGGAGAAAAACCGCGTGTACCACTTGAGTGAGAAGCCCTCAGGCGGAAAACGCAGGACCTGACCGCCGCTGACCGAAGCGAATACCACGACCACCAGCGGCAGAAGCAGAAAGCCATAGAGCAGAGCCAGCAGCAGACCCCAGAGATATCGCAGCCCACGCTCCATCCCGATCAGCTCCACCGCCCGATGCGCCGCATGAATGGCCGCATCGCGATTGTTAACAGGCCAATCTCTGCGACCATCGCGAGGCTCAGCGTCATTGCCAGCGCTGCGCCAAACGGCCAGGCAAATGCTCCGATCAGCTGCTGTATGATGATCGACGGCATCAACACGACGGTTTGTCCTCCAAGCAAGGAGGGCGTCACAAATGCACTCATGGCCAGCGCGAAAACCAGGGTAAATCCCGCGAGCACCCCCGGCAGGCTCAGCGGCAGCGTGACACGGCAGAACGTCTCCCACCGCGTCGCGCCGAGCGAATGCGATGCCTCTTCCAGCGCCGGATCGATGTTGCGCAGGGCGTTGGTGATCGGCAGCACCATGAACGGCACGAACACGTGCACCAGGGCCAATACCACGACAGGAAGATTGAACAGCAGCCGCAGGGGTTGGTCGATCAGGCCGAGTGAGCGCAAGGCCTGGTTCAGCGGACCGCTGAAAGACAGAACGATCATCCAGCCGAAATTGCGCACCAGAACGCCGACGAGCAATGGTGACACCACGAAGGCGTAAAACAGCATGTGCCACCGGTCGCCGACACGCGCCAGGTGCAGCGCAATCGGATAGGACAGAATCAAGGTAAGCAGCGCGATCGTTGTCCCGACCGCCAGCGTATAGCCGAGCACACCCAGATAAAACGGATCACCGATCGTCCTGAAGTAATTGGCCAACGTCCAGGCGTCGCCATAGGGCGCAGCAGTTGCCGGGGTCCGGAAACTCATGGCGATCATTTCGCCGTAGGGCAGCACCAGGAACACGAACAGCAACAGGAGGACCGGCGCACCAAGCAGACCTGCGCTCCACAGCGATTGTTTCTTCATGGGACGATCACGTTCGGCATCAACCAGGCCCGATCGGAATCGACCGCCAGCGTCAGCGCATCTCCCGGCGCCAGTTGGCGATGGACCGGCACCTGAAACACCAACCGCTCGCCATTGGCCGTCACGACCTCGCATCGCTGAAACGCACCGGCATAGATCAGCGTATCGAGATGAACCGGCAGTCCGCTCACGTCGCCGTCCGCTAGCATCAGCGTTTCCGGCCTTACCAGAAGGCGGCATTCCGCCCCGGTAGGAAGATGCGGCGGGCCGCCGACGAGCAGTTCGCCGCCGCTGACCGCAACGCGATAGCGGCCGCTATCCCCCTTGGAGATCACGCGCGCCGCAAGTGTATTGCATTCGCCGGTGAAGGCCGCGACGTATTGATCCGTCGGACGCTGATAGATCTCGCGCGGCGTGCCCACTTGCGCGATGACGCCCTGCCGCATCACCGCGATACGATCCGACATCGCCATCGCTTCCGCATGGTCGTGGGTCACGTAGACAGCCGTTGTGCCTTTCTCGCGCTGAACCCTGCGGATCAGCCATCGCAGATCCTGGCGCAGTTGAGCGTCAAGATTGGCGAGCGGTTCGTCAAGCAGCAGCAACCGCGGCTGGATCACGATCGCGCGGGCGAGCGCGACGCGCTGCTGCTGACCGCCGCTGAGCTCACGCGGCAGCCGATCCTTCAATCGCGACAATTGAACCATGTCGAGCGCTTCGCCAATCCGGCGCGCCATGTCGTCCCGCGGCACGCGGCGTGAACGCAATCCGTAGCCGACGTTCTCGCTGACCGTCAGGTGCGGAAACAGCGCATAATTCTGGAACACGACGCCGAAGTCGCGCCGGGCCGGCGGCATGGCGAGCACACTCGTGCCGCCGATCCGGATGTCGCCCGAATCCGGCGAAATGAATCCTGCGACACAGCGCAACGTCGTTGTCTTGCCGCAACCGCTCGGGCCGAGCAGCGTGAAGAATTCTCCAGATGCGACCGAAAGATCAATACCGGCAATGACCTGCGACTTTTCATAGGCTTTGCGCAGACCGGCGATTTCGAGATGTGCCATCAACCAGCTACCCGGCGCGCGGCCAACACTCAGATTTCCTTCGACCAGCGGTCGATGATCGTCTCACGGTTCTTCGCCAAGAACTGCCAATCGAATGTGACGATCTTCGAGACGTCGTCGCCGGACACCGGAATCGCAGCCTTCAGGTCATCCGGCACGCTCACCTTGCGGTTGACCGGCGCCGTAAAGAACTCCTTCGCCAGCAGGGTCTGCACCTCCGGGCTGAGCATGAAATCGATGTACTTGTAGGAGGCGTCCTTGTCGGCGGCATTGGCGGCAACGCTAAAACTCTGGTCGAACATCAGCACGCCGTCTTCCGGCACCACGATGGCGATCGGCACGCCCTTCTGTTGCAAGGCGACCGCCTCGGCGAAATCGATCGGCGCGATCGCCACCTGCCCCTGCGTCAGCAACGGAACCATGGCTCCGCTGAAATCGACCTGCGGAAACGGCTTAAGCTCGGCGAGCTTCCTGAAGCCAGTGTCGAGATCGAGCGGGCCGGTCCCGAACAGCTTGCCGGCCATCATCAGCAGCATCACGGAGAGCGAGTTGTTGACCGAATAGAAGCCGAGCTGGCCTTTGAACTTGGGATCCCACAGTTCGCGCCAGCTCTTTGGCGGCGTCTTGATCAGGTCGGTGCGGTAGGCAATGCCGATCGGCGAGACGATGCCGGTCACCGCCTGGTCGTTCTTGTAGCGCGCGACGGGATACAGATCAGGGAGATTGGCAATTTTGGCGGCCGCGATCGGCGAAAACATGCCCTCCTCGCGCAGCATGACCGCGTAGCGTTCGTTGGTCATCAGCACATCGAAGGGCGGCTTGTCCTTGCCTGCGGCGCGAAATGTCGAGACCCATCCATTGCCCAGGCCGATGTCCAGCTTCACGGGCCGGCCCAGCATCGGTTCGAATTTCGGCAGCAGTTGCGCCCGCCAGAATTTTTCCCAGCGTCCGCCGTATGTATTGACGACATACGGCGCCCCCTGCGCGTTCGTGGCGTGAGGCAAGCCTGCCATCGCGGCGGCGGTGCCGCCCAGTCCCGCGAGGACGTGTCGGCGCGTCAATTGAAACATGTCTGGTCCCTTTCAAATCGAATGGATGTGGTGCCGACGTTTCTTGAGTCGCTCTGCCGCGCTCAGCTGGCCTTCTTGCGATAGTCGTAGTTGCGGTCCAGTCGATTGAGCAGATAGTCGCCGTAGCGCACCGCGGGATCGCGCGCCGGGTTGTCGGGGCCGACGCAGCTCGGCAGCGCGGAAATCACCGCATCCATGTCGGGATCGAAGAAATACGGACAGGAATAGCGATCGCCGCCAGAGATGTTGCGCACAAGATGCGGCGTCGATTGCCAGCGCCCATTGGTCCAGCGCGCCAACATATCCGCAACATTGACCACGAAGCTCCCCGGAATCGGCGTCGCCTGCAGCCAGGTGCCGTCGGTGTTACGAACGGCAAGGCCGCCGGACATATCCTGCAGCAGGATGGTGATGAAGCCGTAGTCGGTGTGCGGCGCGGAGCCGAACGACTTATCGTCACTGACCGGCTGCGGCGGGTAATGCAGCATCCGGAGGAATGTGGTCGGATTCCTGAAATAGCCGTCGAGCGCGTCCGGCGGCAGGTCCAATGCCAGCGCGGTCACGTGCAGCAATTGTTCGCAGAAGGTCCGCAACGCCGCATCGTAGGCCTGCACGTCCTCACGAAAACCAGGCAGGTCGTCGGGCCACAGGTTGGGGCCGTTCATCGGCGAGCCATAGCGCTCCTCGCTCTCGGAAACCTCATGCATCAGCATGAAGGACTCGCTGTAGTTCGGCCGGGTCACCTTGGCGACCGACGACGTCTCGATCAACGAGGTGTTCGGGGCCATGTAGCCGCGGTGAAACTCGTTCATCTTGATCGCCGCCTTGCGCTCCTCGGACAGGGCGTGGAAACGCCTGGACGCGGCAAAGATCCTGTCGATCAGTTCTTGCGGAACCCCGGTGTTGGTGAAGTAACAGAAGCCCGTGCCGCGAAAGGCCTCGTCGATGGCCCGTGCCAGCACGGCATGTCGTGAGACGTCGCCCAAACCACCACCAAAATCGATGATTGGGAGTTGCGTCACCGGGATTGGCGCGTCGGTCATGGTCACCTCGCAGTTGCGCAAAGCTGTTGTCGCTGTATCCTGTCGATTGTATCCAAGATGGATGGCTGCGCAAGGAACCGCGCTGCTGAAATTGCGGGCGCATCTGAGGAGGAACCGTGCTGAGATCCGAACGACTGGCAACCGACTTCGCGACGCCGTTGCCGCTAGGACTTGAGCTGGCACAGCGGCTTGAGGCCGAGATTATCCTGCTTCGGCGCGAACCCGGAAGCCGGGTCGGTGAGGAAGAGATCAGTGCCCAGTACGGCGTCAGCCGATCGCCTGTTCGCGAGGCACTTCGTGCCCTGGAGCTCGCCGGCCTGGTGACCCGATCGCCGCGCCGCGGCGGCATCGTAGCGCCGCTGACGATCGAAAATCTGGATGCGATCTATTCCTGCCGCGTCCCGCTCGAGGGTCTGGCCGCGGCCGGGGTCGCTGCAGCGGCCGATGCGCGCACAGTCGGTGCGTTGCAGGATGCCGTCGACAGCATGGAGGCCGCACACCGGCGTGGCGACGCCGAGGCCGCGTTCTGGGCGAATGCAGCCCTCACTGACTTGCTGCACGACATGTGCGGCAATCCGGTACTGCGACGCCTGCTCGACAGCGTCAATAAGCAGGCGTTACGCTACCGTTATTACGCGTATCGCAACTCCACGGATTTCGTCGCTTTGGCAGTCGCCGACAATACCGAGATGCTGGCCGCCATTCGCCGCAAAGATCCGGACGCCGCGCGCACTGCGACGGAGCACCTCGTGCGCAAAAGCTGGGACGTGGTCCGGGCCCATCTGGTGGCCCAACTCTGACATTCGCATCTCATTTTCTGGTCCGGGATGGAGGACTCCGCGCGTCACAAGTCCGGCCGTTTTGCTTACTCCCGCTGCAACAAAAAAGGCGCCCAACCGGGCGCCTTTTCGCATTCGCGATATAGTATCGAGACTTACTTCGCGGCCGGATTGGCCGGCGGCGTGCCGCCTGCGCCGGGCGTCGCTTCCAGCTTGGCGCGGGCTTCCGCGGCGCGCTTCTGCAGTTCTTCCTGCAGCTTCTTCTGGGTTTCCTCGAACACCTTCGGATCGGTCGGCGGGCCGTCATAGGCCTTGGCGAATTCGGCCAGCGGCAGCGGCAGCGTCAGCGGCGCGCCGTTGGAGTTGATCGCCTGCACGATCAGGTTCTGGCCCTTCTTCAGGTTGGCCAGCAATTCCGGGGTGACTTCGTAGTCCGACATGCAGCCATTGGCGAAGCAGATCACGTAGGGGCTCTGCGCCGGCGCGTTGGCGTCGATGATGACGCGGGTGCCGTGCACGAGCTGCATGCCGAGCGGCAGCGTGACGCGAAGGATCTTTTTCGGTTCGCCTTCCGGCTCGATGATCACGGCAGCGATGACCGGCTGGCCCGATTCGATGCGGCCATCCTTGCCGGTGAAGCAGACCTGCTTGGCATTGGCGTCCTGGCCCTTGAGGCAGAACTTGGTCCAGGGCGCGTAGATCAGCTGGACCTGCTGCTCGGGGGTCGCGGGCGCGGCGGGCGCCTGGGCGGCCGGCGCCGGTGCGCCCGGCGCGGGGGCCTGGGCAAAAGCGTCAGGGGCCAGAACGCTTGCCGTCAGCGCGGTCGCCGCCAGCAGGGCGAAAACCCGCCCGCGCGGCAACACCGACGCAGCCAAGAGACGGAAATTCATTGCGGAAAACCCTTTCTGAACGGTGGCGCCCGGCACCCGGAGGCGGCGCTTCATCTGACCCGTTGGCGGGTGTCTCGTTGCCAATTAAGGCAGATACGTGACCGGCCGCGCCGTCCTCGTCAATTGCACGCCTTCAATACAGCGGCAGACGAAAAGATCAATGGCGACAACCGCATTTGCAGCATTGCAGGCCGGAATTGATAGCAGCCATGCTAAAGTTCCGGCGTGAGCTCTCGCGAATCAAACCGGACCAAAGCTCAGGTGA
>JAQGJO010000092.1 GCA_028290595.1 Hyphomicrobiales bacterium
GGTTCGGCCTGCTGAATGACGGGCTCGCCCGGATCGCGCATCAACATCCGCAGCGGTTGTCGCCGTTGTTTCATCTGCCGGTCGAGCATCCCGAACTCGCTGTTGCCATCGCACGCGAAAAGATCGCAACGGGGCAGGTGCGGTTTTCGATGTCCGCTGGTGGCGTCGGCCACGTGCTGTCGGCCGCGGCGTATGAACCGCTATGGGACACCCTGAACAAGGCGGCAGGATTTCTTTTTCTGCATCCCGGCGAAGGCTGCGACGCGCGGCTCGACCCGTTCTATCTGCATAATCTGCTCGGCAATCCGACCGAGACGTCGATCGCGGCGTCGCATCTGGTCTTTGCCGCAGTCCTGCAGCGCTATCCGGATTTCACGATCTGCCTGGCACACGCGGGAGGCACCACGGCAGCGCTGGCCGGGCGCTGGCAGCAGGGCCACGCCACCAAGCGGCCTGGACTTGATACCACCCATGAGGCGCCGATGCTGGCGCTGCGCCGGTTCTGCGTCGATTGCATCGCCCACGACGACAACGCGCTTCGCCTCGCTGGGCAGGTGTTCGGAGAGGACCACGTCCTGTTTGGCTCGGACTGGCCGTTCCCCATGGGGCTGATGCAGCCGCACCGGCAACTCGAAAAACTCGATGGCCAATTCAGGCAGAAAATCTTTTGCGATAGTCCGGAAAGATTGATCGGCAAGGCCTAAGCCCCGCCGATTGATTTTGCGCGCCGTTGTGCGATGGCCTTTGGATTAGGCGATCACGGCGATGGCATTGATCTCGATCAGGTAGTCTGGCGAGGTCATCTTGCAGATCTCGACCATGGTCGACGCCGGCGCGATGCCGGTAAAGTATTCGCGGCGAACCTTATGGATCGCGTCAAAATGCTCCATGTTGCGGACATAGACATCGACGCGGCAGATGTCATCGAGCGTCCCGCCCGCTTCTTCCACGGCTGCCTTCAAGTTTTCGCAGACCTGCCGGGTCTGCTCCCCGACATCGCCGATTCCCGCGATCGTGCCGTCGGCGCGGCGCGCGGTCATGCCGGACAGGAACACCAGGCGGCCCTGGGCTTCGATGGTCGTGGCCTGGGAAAAATGGCCGTTGGGCTGGCGCAGCTTGGCGCTGGTGATCTGTTTCTTGGGCATGATGGCTCCGGTCAGGAATTGAAGTGAGAGGGGATGGCCACGTTCAACCGCGTGGCGGCCTGTCGTAGCGACGCAATCGTCGACTGGGCGACCGTGACGGTACCGGCGAATTCGCGATGCGCGCGTTCGGCGCGATCGCCGGGCACGCGGATGTCCGTCGTACCGGGCGCCTTGCGCGAAGACCGGATCTTGTCGGCGAACTGCGAGGCGTCCTGCTTGAACGCCGCGACCGGCCGGAAGCCGTCGATCCGGATCGCCAGGAACAGGTTCGAACATCCGTAATTCTTGCTGAGATCGCCGAACAGCGGCTGCACGGCGTCACCAATGCCGCCCGAAGCAAGCCCGCCGGTCATCAGGTCGATCATGACTGCCAGGCCAAAACCTTTGGCGCCGGCAGCCGGCAGCAGCATGCCCTTGATGGCCTCGGAGGGATCGTTGGTCGGAATGCCTTCGGCGGTGGCGGCCCAGCCGTCCGGAATGGTTTGCTTCTGGCTCTCGGCCAGACGGATCTTGCCCATCGCGCCAGCGCTGAGCGCGAGATCCAGTACGATCGGATCGCCAAGCGTCGGCACGGCGATCGCCAGGGGATTGTTGCCCACGACGCGGTCGGCGCCGCCCGGCGCCGGCAGTAGCGGACGTGTATTCGACATCACGATGCCGACGCAGCCCTCAAGCGCGATGGAGCGCGCGAAGCGTCCGGCGGCACCGAAATGAAAGGCGTTGCGGATCGCGACCGCCGCCAGGCCGCGGCTGTTCGCCCGCTCCACAGCCAGCGCCACGGCGTGCTCGGCCACCACATGGCCGAGGCCGTTGTCGGCATCCATCACGATCTGTGCGCCGGTGTCGGAGACGATCCGCCCCTCGGCTGCCGGCATCACCGAACCCGCCGTGATGCGCTCCAGATACATCGGCAGCATCATCGTTCCGTGCGACGGCAGGCCTTCGATGTCGGCATCGACCAAAGCGGTGGCAACGGAGAGGGCATGGTTCGCCGGCGTTCCCGCCGCGACCAGCAATTGTTCTGCGAATGCAAGGAAGTCGGACGCCGGCAGGGCCAGGGCGCCGCTCATGACGGCGTGCGTTCGGAGATGGCCATCAATGGGCGTCCTTCTCGTCCGCGTACCAGGACGGCTTCACCGGATAATGCGGGCCATCGTAGACCTCGATGACCACGGTGTCTTCGTGGGCCAGGGTCGGGCCATGCACATTGCCCTTGGGGTTGCAGTAGAAACTGCCGGGCTTCAGGGTGACGCCGGTGGCGGTGTATTCGTAATGACCTGACAGGCAGAACATCATCTGGTTGGACGCGTGCATATGCGGCTCGGGAATGCTGGCGCCCTTGTCGAACCTGATCAGTGCGACCGAGGCACCGGTGGTTTCATCGCGCCACAACATCTTCTCGTGCACGCCCTTCAGCGATTTCTCGCGCCACGGCATGTCAGCGGTCTGAAGCAAAATCTCTTCGAATGAAGGGGCGCCTTCGGGCAGGGTCATCATGCAATCCTCCGCCGGCGTCTTGCCGGCAAGTGCGCATGATATTTCAGGTGAAATATTTTTAAAAGCCCTAATTGAAAGAGCGAGTTGCTTATTGTCCAGAGCTTGCCAAGTTGGCGGGCGAGCCCGGTCCGCTATGCAAGCGGCTTGCCATCCCGCTTGGCTCGCGCGGCAGGTAGAACCGGCTGGCTGCCGCGCGACGTGGCGTTTTGAACCTTGGTGACGCGCTCGCAAAGATTGGTGAGATGGTCACGCATCGCCGCCGCTGCGCCCTCACCATCGCGGCCTTTGATGGCTTTCAGGATCGCGCGATGCTGCTTTTCGGACGCGTCCCGATCCAGTGTCTGCCACAGGTGAAGGTACCAGGACCGCGAACAGCGCTCGTGCAGCGACTTGGCGAAATCGCCAAGCACCCGGCTGTGCGACATGTCGCAGATCTTGATGTGGAAGGCGTGATCGCATTCAACGAAAGCGTTGATCTCCCCGCCCTGACTGGGCGATCCGTTCTGTCGGTCGAGAATGGCCCTCAGCTCGGCGACATCGTCGGGCTCGGCGTGCTCGGCGGCCAGCCGGGCAATCTCGGTTTCGACGATCAGGCGAGCCTTCAGGAACTCGATAATCTGGCTGATCGAATCAGGCTGAACGATAATGCCCTTGCGAGGCACGACATCGATCAATCCTTCGGTTTGAAGCCGCTGCAGCGCCTGATGAACCGGAGTTCGGCCGAGGCCGAGAAGATCGCAAATGGCAGCTTCATTCAGATACTGGCCGGGCAGAAAGTAAAGATTGATCACCTTTTCCTTGATGGCTTCATGGGCCTGCTGGGTCAGTGACGATTTGCTGTCGGTGTTGCTGCCTTGCGCGCGAGCCTTTGACGTCACCGGTTTCTTCTTCGCGGGCATATCGACCATCTTGAAAGCTATCTGCAGGCATCGGACGCAACGGGATTTCGGACCGCGGCGAACCAGGGGAATATCGATTGCCGGGTGCATGCGATGACAACTTAAGCCATTGCGGACGTTCGACAATTACATACATCGCATAATTCCACAGAGCTTGCCAGCTTGGATGTGCGTCGATCGACGTTTGTGGTGCAGACGCTCGCCGTTGCAGGTGACCGAGCGCCGTTCGCAGTGAGGAGGAGGGCGCGCGACAGAAGTTGTTCTGTCTTCAGTCCCGGATAAGACCGGCGGGACCTACTTTCTCGCTGCGGGTTTTTTGCAGGGTCTTTATCGCCGCATCGCGGGCATTGAAAAAGATTCGGCGCAGCAGCAGGTCCGCTTCGCGGTCGTCTGCGGCGGCAATTGCGGCTGCGAGCTTCTCCCATTCCCGCACTGCTGACGCCTGACGCTGGGGCGTAAAAAAATCGAGTGGCCGGTCACGCCAGATAAACCCCCACAGCGTATGGTCGAGTTGATCGCGCAGCAGGCGTGCGAGATGCCTGTTGCCGCAGCGCTTGCTCACTATACCGCCGAGTCGTGCGATGGCGCGTGCAAAATGCTGCGCAGGCGTGGTTTTGGTCTTCGCCAGTTGCCGTACCTCGGCGATGCCGGCCTGCAACTCAGCCATAAATTCCGCGTCATTGCGGCGGGCCAGATCGCGCGCCGCCAGCCCCATCAACGTGGCGCGCACGTTGAAGATCTCGACGATGGTGTCGAGCGTGACATCGACCACATAGGCGCCGCGGCGAGGAAAGAAGTTGACGAGCCCGCGCTCCTGCAGGGTTCGTATGGCTTCGCGGACCGGACCGCGGCTGACGCCGTACAGCGACGCCAATTCCTGCTCACGGATGCGTTCGTTGCCCCGGTACTCACCGTTGACGATGGCGTTGCTTACATGGTCGGCAATCTGTTCGGGGATGGTGCGCGTCCGCGCGCCGCGCCGCTGCGCCGCCGGCCTCGGCTTCATATTCAGCAGGTCCTGATCCATGGCGCGGCCTTGTCACGGTTGAAGTACTGCAAGAATAGCCGTTCTAGCTGTTTTGTACAATTGTTGACAATTGACATCAGCAGACCAGTGTGGTCGTTTACGCGCAATGCTCGCGTCAACAGCGGCAATTTGGGAGGACCTGCGATGAAGAGCAGGACGTTATTGGTGGCTCTGTCTCTGGTGCTCGCTCCGCTTCCGGCAATGGCCCAAGCCACCGGCAGTCTCACTGTGGCATTCGGCGCCGAGGGCACCACGCTCGATCCGACGAAATATTCCGCCGGCGTCGATCACTATTTCATCGGCCAGATGTTCGAACAATTAATTCGCTACGACACCGATCTGAAGCCGGTGAACTGGCTGGCGGAGAAGTGGGAGCTGCAGCAGCAGGACGGCAAGGCCGTCATCGACATCCATCTGCGCCCAGGTGTCAAATTCCACAACGGCGACCCGATGACCTCGGCGGATTTCGAGTTCTGCTACGAGCGCCTGAAAGATCCTAAGGTGTCGCGCTGGTCGCATCTGCAGGCCAATGTAGAAAAATTCGAGATCATCGACGATCTGCATTTCAAGATTCACTTCAAGTCGCCGGACGGCGACTACATCGCTGGTGCGCTGCAACTCTGGGCGCTGCCGAAAAAGTATTTTGAGCAGGTCGGCGAGGACGGCTTTGCCAAAGCACCGGTCGGCACCGGTCCGTGGAAGTTCGTGTCGCGCTCTGTCAAGGAAGAACTCAAGCTCGAGGCGTTCGACGGCTACTGGAATAAGGATGCCAGGCCTGGCGTCAAGAATCTGACCATCAAGATCATTCCCGAGGACCTGACCCGCGTCGCAGCGTTCAAGTCCGGCGCAGTAGACTGGATCGACAACGTGCCGCCGTCGATGGTCGCGGAATTCAAGAAGATGCCGGGCGTCAAAACGTTCACGGCGATCTCCGGAAACAACTTGTATATCGATTTCCCGACTTACAATCCGGCCTCGCCGTTTGCCAAACTCAAGGTGCGTCAGGCGGCGGCGCAGGCGGTCGATATGGATGCGATCATCAAGAGCGTATTGTTCGGGCAGGGCGAGCGCTACGCTGAAGTCGGCCAGGGCAGCACCGGTTATAGTGCCGACCTGAAACCCTACGTCTATAATCCAAAAGCGGCAAAGCAGTTGCTGGCCGAGGCCGGCTATCCCTCAGGCTTCGAGACGCCCTGTTACAATCTCACCACGCCGCGCGAGCCCAACGTCAAGGAAATGGGCGAGGCAGTGTTCGCCTATCTCGGCCAGGTTGGCATTCGCTGCAAGGCGCAGGGGCTCGAATACGGCGCATGGATCAATCTCGGCCGCCGCGGCCGCAGCGGCCCGCCGGAAATGGACGGTGTGCTGATGTGGATGTGGAGCCAAGGTCTGCCCGGAGATCCCGCCACGCCGTGGGGCGGCCATCTGCACAGCTTCGTCGCCGGCAAGGGCTGGGGAAGCTACTCCTACACCGACGACAAGCAGGCCGATTCCATGGTCGAGCAGTTGAAGGGCGAGATGGATCCGCCGAAGCGCGAAGAGCTGATCCGACAGATTGCAAAGTACAAGCATGACAACGTGCTCGGCGGCATCACCACCTATCGCCCGGTGATCACGCTGGCCTGGCGCGATAAGGTGGAGTTCAAGCCGTGGCCGTTCCCCGGCGCGTGGCGCGAATTCCAGGAGATCGGTCTCAAGAAGTAGAGCGGGCCTAGCCCGGAGAACGCAGACTCATGTTGTCATATGTCCTGCGGCGCCTGATGCACGGTGTCGTCAGCATCATCGGCGCGTCGATGCTGATTTTCGTGATCTCCCGGATGTCGGGCGATCCGATCGTGCTGCTGTTGCCGGTCGATGCGCCGCAGTCGGCGATCGACGCCATGCGCGAGACCATGGGCCTCGACCGTCCGATCTGGATTCAATATCTGATCTTCGCCGGCAAGGCGCTGACTGG
>JAQGJO010000143.1 GCA_028290595.1 Hyphomicrobiales bacterium
GAGGCCGAGGCGGGGCTCGATCTGGCGCGCGACGCCACATTCGTTGCCGGCCACTCACTTGGCGAATATTCGGCGCTGGCGGCGGCGGGCTCGTTCAGCCTGTCCGACACGGCGCGGCTGCTGCGCCTGCGCGGCGATGCCATGCAAAAGGCTGTGCCTGTCGGTGTCGGCGCCATGGCGGCTCTGCTCGGTCTTGATTACGAGACCGGCGTCGCCGTGGCTGCCGAGGCCGCAAGCCCGACCGAAGTCTGCCAGATCGCCAATGACAATGGCGGCGGCCAGGTCGTGGCCTCAGGTCACAAGGCGGCCGTCGAGCGCGCCGTCGAGATCGCCAAGACGAAAGGCGCGCGCCGCGCCCTGATTCTGCCGGTGTCCGCGCCCTTCCATTGTGCGCTGATGCAGCCGGCCGCCGATGACATGCGCGAGGCGCTGGCGAAGGTGGCGATCAAAGCCCCGAAGGCGCCGCTCGTCGCCAATGTCCTGGCCGCGCCGATCACCGATCCCGACGACATTCGCAGGCGTCTGGTAGAACAGGTTACCGGCACCGTGCGCTGGCGCGAATCGGTGGCTTTCATGGCCGGGCAGGGCGTCACGACCTTTTATGAACTGGGCGCGGGCAAGGTGCTCGCCGGGCTGGTCAAGCGCATTGCCGACACGGCGACCGGCACCGCCATCGGCGCGCCTGCCGATATCGAAGCGTTCGCCAACCGGGCGCGCGCCTGAGCTTTTCTCTTCAGCTTTTTGCAGCTATTTGATGGAGCAATCGGATGTTCGATCTGACCGGCATGAACGCGCTGGTGACCGGCGCGACCGGCGGGCTTGGCGGCGCCATCGCGCGTGGCCTGCATAAGCAAGGCGCCGCTGTGGGCATTTCCGGCACTCGCGTCGAAGCGTTGGAGGCGCTGGCCGCGGAGCTGGGCGAGCGCGTCCATATTCTGCCCTGCAATCTTGCCGATAAAGAGCAGGTTGAAGCGCTGGTGCCGGCCGCCGAAAAGGCACTGGGCCAGGTCGATATCCTAATCAACAATGCGGGCATCACACGCGATGGCCTGTTCATGCGCATGAAGGACGACGATTGGGAAACCGTCATCGCCGTCAACCTCACATCGGCCTTCCGGCTGTCGCGGGCGAGCCTGCGCGGCATGATGAAACGCCGCTTCGGCCGCATCATCTCAATCACCTCGATTGTCGGCGTCACCGGCAATGCCGGCCAGGGCAATTACGCGGCGTCCAAGGCAGGCATGATCGGCATGACCAAATCGCTGGCTGCCGAAGTCGCCAGCCGCACTGTCACCGTCAATTGCGTGGCGCCCGGATTTATCCGCAGCCCGATGACCGACGTGCTCAACGACAAGCAGAAAGAGACTATCATGGCCAATATTCCGGCCGGCCGACTCGGTGAAGGCGACGACATTGCCGCCGCCGTCGTTTATCTCGCCAGCCGGGAAGCCTCTTATGTGACGGGCCAGACGCTCCATGTGAACGGCGGCATGGCTATGATTTAATTGAGAATACGGGAAAAGTGGCGGCATCCGGGCAACTTTTGGGCGCCTCTCGCATTGCAAATCGAAGTATGCTAGGACGCCCGGAATTCTGCCGGAGATGGTTGCTGGCGCACGGTCTTACGGGACATGCGCGGCAACTTTTGTTAAGGATGGTCACCCAATCGGGATATTGGCCACCGGTCAGAGTGCTGGCGAGTCGGTCTTTGTCGGCGATGCGGTAGTCGCAGGTCGATAGATAGGCAGAACACCGGACGAGTTTCGGATTTAACGGGGAAGTTGGAAAATGAGCGATGTCGCCGAGCGCGTAAAAAAGATTGTTGTAGAACATTTGGGTGTCGACGCCGACAAGGTCGTCGATGGCGCCAATTTCATCGATGACCTCGGCGCGGACTCGCTGGATACCGTCGAACTCGTCATGGCGTTCGAGGAAGAATTCGGCGTTGAGATCCCCGACGATGCGGCGGAAACCATCGTCACCGTGGGTGATGCGGTGAAGTTTCTGGAAAAGGCGCAAACTGCCTGAAGCTTTGACCGAAGAATGGGGGGCCAGTTTCGGCCAGCTCACAACAAGGGCCGGGATTCCCGGCCCTTTTTGTGTCTTGCCAAGATATCTTGCCAAGACGTCTTGCCAAGACGTCTTGCCGATATGATCACGGGATTGATGTGATGAGGTTTTGCAATTCGGGAGGTGGGGCGTGAGGCGCGTCGTCGTTACCGGAGTAGGCATGGTGTCGCCGCTGGCCTGCGGAGCCGAGGAAACCTGGCAACGCTTGCTGGCGTCGAAGAGCGGTGCCGGCCGGATCGAAAGATTCGAGGTCTCCGATCTGTCGTGCCAGATCGCCTGCGAGATTGAACGCGGCGATGGTTCCAATGGCACTTTCAATCCTGATCAATGGATGGAGCCGAAGGAACAGCGCAAGGTCGACGATTACATTCTGTACGGCGTTTCTGCTGCAACGCAGGCGCTGGCCGATGCCGGCTGGGCGCCCAAGACCTATGAAGATCAGGTCGCCACCGGCGTGCTGATCGGCTCGGGCATCGGCGGCTTGAGCGGCATCTACGAGACCTCGCTGATCTTGAAGGAGCGCGGTCCGCGCCGCGTCTCGCCCTTCTTCATTCCCGGCCGTCTGATCAATCTCGTGTCGGGCTATGTCTCGATCGAGCATGGTTTGAAGGGGCCGAACCATTCCGTCGTCACGGCCTGCTCGACCGGCGCTCATGCCATCGGTGACGCCGGCCGGTTTATCGCCTTTGGCGACGCCGACGTCATGGTCGCGGGCGGCGCTGAATCGGCAGTTTGCCGTATCGGCATGGCCGGCTTTGCCGCCTGCCGCGCCTTGTCCACAGGTTTTAACGACCGCCCGGAGCAGGGCTCGCGCCCGTACGATAAAGACCGCGACGGCTTCGTCATGGGCGAAGGCGCCGGCTGCGTCGTGCTCGAGGAATACGAGCACGCCAAGGCCCGCGGCGCGAAAATCTACGGCGAACTGATCGGCTACGGCCTGTCGGGCGACGCCTACCATATCACCGCGCCGGCCGAGGACGGCGACGGCGCTTTTCGCTGCATGACCATGGCGCTGAAGCGCGCCGGTATCCCTGCTTCCGAAATCGATTACATCAATGCCCACGGCACTTCGACGCCGCTCGGCGATGAAATAGAACTGGCGGCGGTGCAGCGGCTTGTCGGCAATGCCGCCAGCAAGATTTCGATGTCTTCGACGAAATCGGCGATCGGGCATCTTCTCGGCGCTGCCGGCGCGGTCGAGGCGATTTTCTGCCTGCTCGCCATGCGTGACGGTGTCGCGCCGCCGACCCTGAACCTGGACAACCCTTCCGTTGACACGCCCATCGATCTGGTGCCGCATAAGCCCAGAAAGCGTGAAATCAACGTCGCTTTGTCCAATTCATTCGGGTTTGGGGGGACGAACGCGTCGATTATCTTCAAACAGATACATTGATACGTTAAGGTGAACGGCAATTGGCAGCGACCGGCGTGGCAAATCCATATTTCGCCACAATCGGTTCTAAGGTAGGCTTTCTTATAGGCACCGGCAAGATTTGGCGTATCCTGACGCCGGGTTACACGATCTGTCGCGTTGTTGATTGGAGTTAAAATGTCGGAAGGGCAACCGACCGAAGACGAAGGCGTGTCGAAGCCCGTTGAGCGGGAGCGCGCCCGCTTTTTTGGACGCCGCCGCTCGCTGCAGACGCCGTCGGAAGCATTGCAGCCCGAAGCTGCGCCGCCGCCGCCGGCCGGCAAACCGCAAAGCCAGCGCCGTCCAATCCTGTCCGGAGTGAGCGGCTTTCTGTCGTTCCTGCTGTTAGCGGCGCTGCTGTCGGTTGGCGGCATGGCCTCGCTGAGCAAGCGGTTGAATGCGCCAGGCCCGCTGGCCACCGAACAGACAGTTTATATTCCGCCGCGCACCGATGTGATGGAAATCATCGATCAGCTCGACAAGACCGGCGTGATCAACGAGCCGACCTTGATGCGCATTGCGCTGGTCGCCGAACAGAAGTGGCGCGACGTCAAGGCCGGCGAATATCTGTTCAAGCAGAAGGCCAGCTTGCAGGACGTCATCGACACGCTGGTTGCCGGCAGGCAGATTCTGCATTCGGTGACGATCCCCGAAGGTCTGACCAGCGAACAGATTGTCCAGCGTCTGCGCGACAACGATTTGTTGGCAGGCGACATTCGCGAGATTCCACGCGAAGGCACGATCATGCCGGAAACTTATCGGGTGGCGCGCGGTATGGCGCGCACGGCGCTGATCGCCCAGATGCAGGCGGGGCAGAACCGGCTGCTCGACCAGATCTGGGAACGCCGCGCCCCCGATCTGCCGCTGCGATCGAAATATGAACTGGTGACCTTGGCGTCCATCGTCGAAAAGGAAACCGGCCGTGCTGATGAGCGCACGCGCGTTGCGGCAGTCTTCCAGAACCGTCTGCAGAAGCGCATGCGGCTGCAGTCCGATCCGACCATTGTCTATGGCATCGTCGGTGGCAGGGGAACGCTCGGACGGCCGATCCAGCGCAGTGAAATCACCCGCGCCACGCCTTACAATACTTATGTCATCGATGGCTTGCCGCCGGGGCCTATTGCGAACCCTGGCCGCGCCGCCATGGAAGCAGTCGCCAACCCGTCGAAGACGCGCGATCTGTTCTTCGTTGCCAATGGCACCGGCGGGCACGCTTTTGCCGAGACGGTCGACCAACACAATCGCAATGTCGGACGCTGGCGCGACATCGAAAAGGAAATGAAGGCCAAGGCCGCGGCAGGCGCGCCGGGCACGCCACCGTCGGATGTCGACCGGGTTTCGCCTGACGACCCTGTCGGTATCGACGTGCAGCAACCGCAACGTGCAGCGCCACCGCGCCGCAGTGATCTCTTTATCGATCCGGTCTTCGGCGGATTGACGACCACGGCTTCCAATCAGGGCATGCCGGCGATGGAAAGCGCGCCGGTCGTCGCCCTGATGCCGAACCAGCCTTCGCCGAAGCCGGCTGCTGCCGCGCCGCAGCGTCCGTCGGCGCGCGTCGCCATCCAGCAGGCGAGCCCGCCGCCGCCGGCAGCCGAGGAAGCCAAGTCCGTAGAAGCCAAGTCCGTGGAGGCCAAGTCCGTACCGGCCGGTGCTACCGCCTTTGCCAACTTCGCGCTTGGCCCCAGCGTCGATCAGCTCGGTTTCGTCATTCGTGGCGTCAACGACCGTCCCGATGCATCGCAATTGCTTGACGGCCCCGTCAGTGGCGACACTGCCGCGGCCTCCGACGTCGACATGGCCGTTGTGCCGCTCTCGGCGGCCCGTCGTGCCGACCAGCAGGCGCGCATGGCGCGCTTCGGCAATGCCACGGACAATACGACGCCGCCGGCCGATGACGGCGCTGCGCCGCAGCCTGAAACCGTCCGCTCCGCTTCACCCGCGCCGACGCCGGTGCGTGCCAAGGCATTCGACGCCTCCGAAGGCACCAAGCTCGATCCGCTGCGCAACACCACGTGGGATCTGAATTCAACCAAAACCGTGCCGCCGTTTCGCACCATGCAGTAACGGCAGTGACCTGGAACAGTGGTCACCTGGCGGTTGAGCCGGAAGGCGCTGAACTCTATGGTCGCGCCGGGTTCGGTCGAATCCAGGGCGCGTCTGCGCCATCACCCATAAGCGAGCCGGAATGACCCTCAAGAGCATGACCGGATTTTCCCGCGCCGCCGGTTCGCACGGAACCTGGCGCTGGGCCTGGGAAATCAAGGCGGTCAACGCCAAGGGGCTCGACCTGCGCGTGCGCGTGCCCCAGGGCTTCGACGCGATGGAACAGGACGCCAAGACGCGCGCCGGCCGGCGCCTGTCGCGCGGCACCTGCTATGCCAACCTGACCGCCCAGCGCGACAGCGCCGCCCCCGAGGTGCGCATCAATACTGCCGCGCTCCTGGCCTTGCAGGAGGCGCTGGCGCAATTGCCGGCCTCCGAGCGCCTGCGGCCGGCCTCGCTCGACGGGCTGCTGGCGATCCGCGGCATCGTCGATGTGGTCGACGCCGTGGACGCCGAAGACACCATGAAGGCGGTTCAGGCCGCGGCGCTGGAGTCTCTCGATGTTGCGTTGGCCGACCTCGTCGCCATGCGAGAAACCGAAGGCCGCGCCCTGCAGGCGGTGCTCAGCCAGCGCCTGGAGACGATCGCCCATCTGGCGCAGGCGGCGGAGGATTGTCCGGGCCGCAAGCCGGAGGCTGTGCGCGAACGTCTGGCCCGCTCGGTCGCCGAACTGGCCGGCGCCTCGCCGGCGCTCGATCCGGTACGCCTGCATCAGGAAGCGATCCTGATCGCGGCAAAGGCCGATGTGCGCGAAGAACTTGATCGGCTCGTTGCCCACGTGGCGGCGGCGCGCGATCTCATCGCGTCGGACCAGCCGGTCGGGCGCAAGCTTGATTTTCTGGCGCAGGAACTGGCGCGTGAGGCCAATACGCTATGTTCGAAATCCAATGATCCGGCGCTGACCTCCATCGGCATGGAGTTGCGGGTCGAGATCGAACAGTTTCGCGAACAGGTTCAGAATATCGAATGAGGCAAACCGTGCGGGCGCAGGCGAAAGACGAAAAGCAGACATCCAACGCTCTCGTCGAGCATCGCGGACTCATGCTGATTCTGTCCTCGCCGTCAGGCGCCGGCAAGACGACGCTGACGCGGCTGCTGCTGCAGGATGCGGCGCTCGATCTCAAACTCTCCATTTCGGTCACGACCCGCGCGCGTCGCACGAGCGAAATGGAAGGCGTGCATTATTACTTCGTCTCGAAACCCCAGTTCGAGAAAATGCGCACTGAGAAAAGCCTGCTTGAATGGGCGCAGGTGCACGGCAATTTCTACGGAACGCCGAAGGGGCCTGTTGAAGCGCGGTTGTCGCAGGGCCACGACATGCTGTTTGATATCGACTGGCAAGGCACGCAGCAGGTGCAGAAGAGCGCACCGAAGGATGTCGTGACAATTTTCATCCTGCCGCCGTCGATGAAGGAACTTCAGGCGCGCCTCGAGCGCCGCGCCGAAGATCCGCCCGATGTCATCGCCAGCCGGCTGGAGAACGCCAGGCACGAGATCGAACGCTGGACGATGTACGACTATGTCATCGTCAATCAGGACATCCAGCAGGCGCTGAACGAAGTGAAGTCCATCCTCATTGCCGAACGGCTGCGCCGCGCGCGCCAGCACGACAGCATCGAGGGCTTTGTCGGAAAACTCTTGTCGGAAAAATGAAACAGCCTGAATAAAAATAAACAAATAAAGGGGAGGGACATATGCGGGGTCATCAGTCTTTGGGGGCAATCGCCGCCGCGTCGCTCGCCTGCTGCCTCGCGCCTTGCCTGGCGGCCGCCGACGCGGTTTCCGATTTCTATGCCGGCAAGACGATCACCATCTGGGTCGGCTACGGCACTGGCGGCGGCTACGACACCACGGCGCGTCTCGTCGCGCGCCACTACGGCGATCATGTTCCCGGCAAACCGACGGTCATCGTGCAGAATGTTCCCGGCGCAGGCAGTCTGCTGGCTGCCAACAATCTCTATAACATCGCGCCCAAGGACGGCACGGTTCTGGGCGTATTCTCTTCTACTGTCGCGATGATGCCGCTCTACGAAGATTCGAAAGCAAGATTCGATACGACCAAATTCAACTGGATCGGCAATCTGCATCGCGACACGCTGTCGTGCGGCGTCTGGAAGGGCGCCGGCCAGAACATCAAGACGCTGGAGGATCTGATCGCAGCGAAGCAGACGGTTGTCTTCGGCTCCGACGGTGGGGATTCAGCGCCATTGACGCGCTGGCCGCTGTTCATGAAGAATGTGCTCGGCGCCAATCTTAAAGTCGTATCCGGCTATAAGGGCACGCGCGAGATCAACCTCGCCATGAACACAGGCGAAGCCGGCGGCAGTTGCGGCATGTTCGAGTCGACGGTGCGGACGTCGTACATGAACGATTTCAATTCCGGCGATCTCGTCATCTTCGTGCAGACGGGGTTCAATCGCAATGTCGAGCTGTTCAGCAAGGCGACGAACATCTATTCGCTCCTCAAGACCGAGGAAGAGATCCAGATGGCCAAACTGGTTTTCGGCCCGGCCGAAATCACAAGGCCCTTTGCCGCCCCGCCCGGGGTGCCCGCTGAGAGAGTTGCGACGTTGCGCAAAGCCTTGATGGATCTATCCAAGGATCAGGCCATGCTCGATGAATCCAAAAAGATCGGCATCGATTTTGATCCGACCTCAGGCGAGCAGACAGTCGCCGATTTTGCCGAGCTGTTTAAAACGCCCAAGTCCATCGTCGAAAAAGCGACGGTGATGGCC
>JAQGJO010000148.1 GCA_028290595.1 Hyphomicrobiales bacterium
CTGCGGCATGGGCCGCGAGGCGACGCTCTATCTGACCTCGCGCGGGGTGAGGGTCACCGGCACCGACGCCTGGTCATGGGACGCGCCGTTCGGCTACACCGCCAAGCGCTATGCGGAAACAAAAGACCCCAGCATCATCTGGGAAGGCCACAAGGCCGGCCGCGAGATCGGCTATTGCCACATCGAGAAACTGCACAACCTCGAAACCCTGCCGCCGCACGGATTCACCGTCGCCTGCTTTCCCGTGAAGGTGAAAGCGGCATCCGCCGGCTGGACCCGCGCCGTCGCCATCTTCGAGGATTGAAATCATGAAACTCGCAACCTTCGAACGCAAGGACGGCTCCGCTGCCATCGCCGCTGTTGATACACAGAAAGGCGAACTGCTCGACCTCGCCCGCGCCACGGCCGCACCCGAATTCGCCGACATGCTCACCTTGATCGACGGCGGCTCTGCGGCCCTCGATCATGCGCGCAATGTCGCCGCCGCCTGGCCGCAGGCGGCCAGCCTGCCGCTGCAAGGCACGCGCCTGCTGGCGCCCATTCCCTTGCCGCGCCAGTTGCGCGACGGCCTGATGTTCGAAGAACATTTCCTCAACGCGCTGAACGCGTCGAAAGACCGTGATGGGATCGCACGCCGTATCCCCAAGATCTGGTACGAGCAGCCGATCTATTACAAAGCCAACCGCTACAGCGTCGTCGGTCATGAGACCGACGTCATCTGGCCGCGCTATTCCAACGCCATGGATTACGAATGCGAACTCGCCTGTGTCATCGGCAAGACCGGCAAGGACATTACGCCCGACAAAGCCCACGAGCATATTTTCGGCTTCACCATCTTCAACGACATGACCGCGCGCGACGCGCAGATGGCGGAAATGGCGGCGCAGATGGGTCCGGCCAAAGGCAAAGATTTCGACACCGGCAATATTTTAGGCCCGTGGATCGTCACGCTTGACGAGATCGGCGATCCGCATGCCCTCGACATGGAAGCGCGCATCAACGGCGTGCGCTGGGGCGGCGGCAATTCGCGCAACATGCACCACAAATGGCCGGCCATCCTCGCCCATGTCTCCAACAGCGAGACATTACATGCCGGCGAGATCATCTGCTCCGGCACCGTCGGCACCGGCTGCGGGCTGGAGCTGGGGAAGTTGCTCAACGACGGCGATGTGATCGAGCTTGAGATCAGCAGGATTGGCGTATTGAGGAACAGATTGGTGAAACAGTAGAGAGCCAGGCTGACGCCCCCGTCCTTCGAGACGCGCCCTACGGGCGCTCCTCAGGATGAGGGCTTCTGGGAAGAATATGCCTATTCCACAGTCACTTTCTACTCATCACGCGCATCCCCAGCCCTCATCCTGAGGAGCAACGCGCAAGAGTTGCGTCTCGAAGGACGTACAGTCACTGCGGCTGAATATTCCCCGCCTTGGCGATGATGCCCCATTGCTTGCGATCCTCGGCGAGCTTCTTCGAAGCACCCTCAGGCGTATCGACCAGTGGGATCGAGCCGATCTTGCCAAAGAACTCTTTTGCCTCAGCCGTCTTCGAAATCGTCGAGATCGCCTCGTTCAGCTTCGCGATGATTGGCGCCGGTGTCTTTGCCGGCGCCAGCGCCATGAACCAGCCGGTGATCTCGTAATCGGGGAAGCCCGCCTCGCGCATGGTCGGCACGTTCTCCGCGCCCGGCGCACGATAGGTCGTCGTCACCGCCAGCAGTTTCAGATTGCCGTTGTGCGCCTGCGCCACCGCGAACGGCCCGTCTGCAAACATAAAGTCGACATCGCCGGCGTTGAGATCGCGCACCGCATCGGCAGTAGCTTTATAAGGCGTGTTCTCCGACTTCAGGTTCGCCTGATAAAGATAAAGATAGGTCGACGCCAGCGACATCGAATTGCTCGATGCGAACAGGCTCTTGGGTTTGTTCTTCAGAAACTCCGTCAATTCCTTGACCGAATTGAACGGCGAATCCTTCTTCACCGCCAGCGCGAACCCCAACTCGTTGAGCGGCGCCACCATGGCATAGTCGACCATCGCATCGACCGGCATGTTGGCATACAGAAAATGCCCACCGGCCATCGGCGCGCTCGGCCCGGCCAGCAAGATATAGCCATCTGGCTTGGCGCGCGCCACGGCTTCCGCTGCTATATTACCGTTGGCGCCCGGACGGTTCTGGATGATCACCGGCTGCTTCAGCAGCGATTGCATGCGATCGGTATAGAAGCGCGCGATAATGTCGGCGCCGCCGCCGGCTGGAAAGCCGACATAGACCTGGATCGGTCTGTCGGGAAAGCTCTGCGCCGCAGCGAGATCGATTACAGCAAATGTCGCAATAAAACCCAGCGTGCAAGTCAGCACGCGCGTGCGTAAATTCATCATTCTTCCCTCCCTTTATTATTCTAACTGCGTCCGTGAACCGCTGCCGCGCCTCCCGAAAGCCCGTGCCAGGCCACCGGCGCGCCGGCGATATCGGCGGCTTCGTTTCCAGGTCTGTCGACCGGCCAGGCATTGGCGCGGAAGCGGCGGCCGGTTGTGCTATTGCTGTCTGACGACAGCAACCAGACGATCGGCGCGCGCATCATGTCGGGCTGCACGAGATGCACGCGCTGCGCCTCGGGCACACCAGGCATCATCCGCGTATCGGCAGGGCCGCCGGGCACCAGAACGTTCGAGGTGACGCCGGTGCCTTCGAGATCCTTGGCCATCACCGCCGACAGTGCTTCGAGCGCTGCCTTTGACGGGCCATAGGGCGACATGCCAATGCGCAGCATGGTTTCGAGACTGGTTGTTACGTTGACGATACGGCCCCAGCCCCGCGCAACCATGCCCGGCGCCAGCGCGCGGCAGAGACGAAACGCCGCTTCAAGATTGACGGCGAAAATGCGGTCCCAATGGCTGTCGTCGACCGTCCAGAATTTCACCGGCTCGGTGACGAAAGCGGCGCTGATGGTTTCCTGGCCGATGCCGGCGCAATTCACCAGAGCGTCGACCGATCCGAAGGCGCGTTCGCTGAAGCTGGTAATCTCATCGACCGCGTTCGCCGCTGTGAGATCGACCGCCAATGGCCGGAATTGATTGGAGGCCTGCGCTGCAGGCGCATCGCGATCGACGGCAACGACTCGATGCCCTGCCTCGACCAACGCCAGAGCCATTGCCTGGCCCAACCCTCGTGCCGCGCCGGTCACGATAACGGTTCGCGTTTCCACCCTGCGTCCCTCGCATTTTCTTTGTAACAATTGTTACAAAGTCTAGCCGCGCCTGACGAATGGTGTCAAGTATTGCGGTAGGCGCGCGAACGAGGACAGAATGGCGACACGGCAGAAAGTGGCGGCGATAAAACTGGACCCCGGCCACCGCTGGGACATGGCAACGTTCGTTCCCTATAAAGTCTCGATCCTTGCCACCCACTTTCGCCAGGCGATCGCGGAACTCTACAAGCCGGCGCTCGGCATCACCGAAGGCGAATGGAAAGTGCTCGTCACCGTCGCCCATTACGGGCCGCTGGCGTCGAGCGATATCGGCGCGCATATGACGCTCGATCGCATGACCGGCAGCCGCGCCCTCAACCGCCTGATCGATCTAGGTCTGGTCAGGCGCCGTCCTCATGCGAGCGATCAGCGCGTCTCCACGGTGTCGCTGACGGCGAACGGCGAACGCAGCTTCGATACGTTGGCGCGCGAGGCGGCAGCGCTGGAGCGCAAGGCATTGCAGCATTTCTCAAGCACGGAGAAGACCGAACTGCTGCGCCTGATCGGCAAACTGGAAGCAGGACTGCACGACTAAACGCTCACCAGCTTATGCGCAGGCCGACATAGCCCTTGACGCCGCGGCGATGATCGCTGCCGAGGCCCGCCGTGTAATCGCCGGTGGCATAGAGGCTCGCCGCCTGGCTGATCTTCACCACAAGCCCGCCGCCGAATTCCGCAGCACTCGCGCCGCGCTGCGTCGGGATGACATCGACATTGTCGAACACCACATTGTCGGTGCCGGCGAAATCGCGCCAGTAGCTCGCCTTGAGATAGGGCTGCACCGCCATGCCGCCCATCTGCCAATTGCCTTGCAGGCGCAGTCCGAGACGGCCGCTGAAGGCGTTGCCATTCTGGTAGTTGATGGTCGAGACCAGATCGCGTGTTGCATCGAGCGACAGCCGCTGCCAGATCAGTTGCGCCTGCGGCTCAAGCGTCAGGCCACCGCCGAGCGCGATCGGATAGCCGCTTTCGAGCGAGGCGGTGAGGCCTGTGCCGTTGCCGCTGGCGCTAAAACCGCGATAGGAACTCGGGTCGGTCCTGTACCAGGTGTTCATCAACACGCCGTCGACATACCAGCCCGAAGGCCCGATATGGGTCCAGTAGGCGCCGACGCTGGTACCATCGATGCGGAGCTTGCCGACCGGCATGCGCAGAAAGCCGCCGGCGAAGCCGCGGATGTCGCCGTCGGCTCTGGCATAGCCGACGAAGACGCCGAGCCGGTCGCGATGGCCGTTGCCGTAATCGACGCCGACCACATCGAGACCGGCCTGGAAGCCGGCGATGGAGCCGTTGAACTCAGGGTTGACCGCGCCGGACCAGCGCTGGTTCGAATGTTCGCCGAACACTCTGGCCCAGGCCGCCGACAGCGGCTTGTTGCCGCCGAGCAGGCCTTGTTCGCCTTGCCGTTCGTGAAATGTGCCGAGCGTCGCCAGTCCGAGCTGACGGGCCATCAGCGGCACCGCCGAATAGACCGCGACCTCCGGACGAAACAGCGGGATCGGGGCGGATCCCGCCTGCGGCGGTGGCGGCAAGTCCGGCGTCCCTTCGGCCGCCTGCGGTGCAGGCACCGCATCGGGCACGGGGGCGATCGAGGAGCGCAGATAGAAATTCTCTTCCGTGCCGGCGCTGACGCCGCCGCGGAACATGTAATATTCATAGGCGCCGGCCGAGACCGAGCCGCCGTTAAGAGAAAAAGCGCCCGCCGTAGTCGTGCCGCCATTGGTCGTCTGCACCACCATGATGCCATCGCCCGTGGTGAGCGCGCCGCCGCCGCCCGCGTTGGTCACCGAGACATTGGTGGTGCCTGATGCCGCGCCGCCGGAAATCACCAGCTTGTCAGACGGCGCGCCATCGCCGGCAAGCTGCGTGCGCAACGCCAGATTGCCGTTCTGGCCGACATAATTGCCGGCGATGGTCAGGCTGTTGGCGGTCGCCGAACCACCATTGGTCAGATCGATCGTGCCGGCGTTGGTGACGGTGATGGCTGGTCCGCCGGCGTAAGGCGTGATCGACGGATTGAAGCCGTCGCCGGCGAGCAGGCTGGTGCCGGCTGCAATCGAGACATTGCCCGTCAGCGAGGCTTGCAGACGCAGCGAACCGCTGGTGATGAACGTGTCGTGGAAATCGCCAGTGCCGGCCCAGGTCCAGTTCGTGCCTTCCATATAGAGCGTCTGGAAATTCATGAACGCATTGTCGGCGACGCCGCTGCCCTCGAGGTGGACGACATTGGTTCCCTTGCCGCCATCGGCGAGGCCGACGATCTTCGAGCCGGTCTGCAAGGTGAGCGTGATGGTGCCGTTGCCGCCGTCGATGGCAGTGCCGCCGCCACCGCTGATCAGGCCCGCGCTGGTGATCGAGGTCGGACCGCTCAAGGTGCGGATCGCGGTGCCCTGGTCGCTGATGATCTGGCCGCCCGTTTGGTTCTGAATGGTGGCGTTGAACCCCGGCAGCGTGTTCGAATCGACGGCGAACGAGCCCGCGCCC
>JAQGJO010000153.1 GCA_028290595.1 Hyphomicrobiales bacterium
GGCTTCGTCAAAAATCCATTCGCCAAGCGGAATGATCGCGCCGGTTCTTTCTGCAATCGGAATGAATGAAGAGGGAGGAACAAGCCCACGCAATGGATGGTTCCAGCGCACCAGCGCCTCGAGCCCGTCGATTCGCCCGGTGGAAATGTCGACTTGCGGCTGATAGTAGAGTTCGAACTCTCCGCGCAGCGTGGCGCCACGCAGTTCCTCGCCGAGCCGCACGCGCTCGCGCGTTTGATCGGCGAGCTTGCTGTCGTGCAGGCGGATGCAGTTGCGTCCCTCTTCCTTGGCGCGGTAAAGCGCCAGATCCGCCTCCGCCAGAGCGGATTCCGGTGTCGCCGGTTCCGCACTTGAATTCCAGATCCCGATGCTGGCAGCCACGAACAGCTCGTTGCTTCCGATGCGGAAGGGAGCGGCAAACGAAGCGAGGATGCGCGCCGCGAGCGCTTCGGCTGTTGCAACATCGCTGACGTTTCTCTGCAGGACGGCAAACTCGTCGCCGCCGAGCCGGGCCGGCAGGTCATCGGCGCGAACGCTATCCCTGATGCGTACCGCAACCTGTTCCAGCAGCCTGTCGCCGAGCGTATGGCCAAGCGAATCGTTGATGTCCTTGAAGTGATCGAGATCGATGTAGAGCACCGCAAAGGACCCATCGCCGGCTTTGCCATTCTCGAAGGCGAGCGCCATCTCGTCGAGAAAGGCGCGCCGGTTCGCCAGATGCGTCAGCGTGTCCGTATAGGACAATGCGGTCGCAGCCTCATGGGCGCCGGCAAGTTGTGCCGTGTAGCGGTTCACCCTGTGCATGAACACGACCACGATGCCCGTCAGCGCAAGACCGGCCAGCAGAATAGACCATCCAACGCTCGCAGACGGGAGATTGGTCGCGGTCGGCGTAGCGGCCAGACGCCAGGTTGCATCGGCCATCCGCAGAACGCCCGACCAGACCGGTCCGGATTCCGGATCGGCTCTGCCGGGCAGCCATTCCGGCGGCGCCCCGTCGCGCCATGACTGAATGTGCATCGAATAGGTAGCCCGGTCGGACCCGGATTCGAAGACGAAGAGATCGACGGGCGTCGTCAGGCCGGCGACGATTCTCCGAAGCATGACCTCTGTCTGGAACACGCCCTGCACAAAGCCGATGAGTTCGCGGCGGCGCTGTTCCAGCGTGTCGTGTGGCGCGCCCGCGCGATATACCGGAAAGACCACGAAAAAGCCGCGCTTTTCGCCTTCGCCGGACTGCAGCACGAAGCTTTCGGAAGCTGCAGGCCGATCTTCGTCTCTGGCGCGTTCCAGCGGCCGCTGCCGTACACCTCCGTCCCGCAGGTCGAGGCCCAGAATGCGCGTGCGGTCGTTTTTGTCCGACGTGTAATAAACCGGGAAATACTCATCGCTTTCCGCCGCGGCGCTCAACGTGCCGTTTTTTGTCACGGTTCTGATCCGATAGCCGGCGACGCCGTCCTGCACCGCTTTGGATTCGTGCGCCTCGCGCTCGGCTCGCGTGACGCGCGGAAGCCAGGACATGCTCAGCATGGCCGGATGGCCCGCCAGTATCTGCAGCGCGAAATTCTCGAACTGGGTGCGCGTCACCCCATCGGGAGTGGCTGAAAACAAAGCCCGCACGGCCAGCATTTTTTCGAGATAGTCATTCATCCCGGTTTGGAGGACCAGGGCGACATTGCGTGCCCTGCCGCTGAATTCGATCTCGGCGGCCCGATGTTCGCGGCGCTCCATCAGGAACCAGGTCGCAACCGACAAGCCGATCCCCAGGATCGCAATCACGGCGATGGGCAGCCGGGACCAGCGGTTCAGGAAGGGCATGCGACGTGTCGGCACGGTTCCCTCCCGCATTGCGGTTCATACCGGTTACCGGAGGCCCCTGTGCCACCGAGGGCTTGGCCCATCATCTGCCCACCCAGCAAGAGGCCGCTTGCCCACCGGAATGAGTGTACGATCTAGTACGATCAACCAAGGATAGCGCTTTGCAGGCCATTAAAAATACAGGCGCCGGCGCAATGATTTGCAACTTGGTAACCAAAGTACAACCAGCGACGTTTGGCGGCTGTCGGCCGGTTGTCACCTCGCCCCTTGCTTTTCTTGCCCGTTTCCCCTTATAAGCCCGGCTCTGAACCGCCCGGCCAGTAAAGGGCTGCCGTGGCGGTTCTTTTCGCTCATTCCGATGCGAACCGGTGAAACCGCCTCTGGCGGGTCTGCCGGCTGATTTTTCCAATTAGGGGCGTTTTAAGTCCCAGGAGAGCAAAATGCCCAAGTTGAAGACCAAATCGGGCGCTAAAAAGCGCTTTAAAATCACCGGCTCCGGCAAGGTGGTCTATGCCCAGAGTGGTAAGCGCCACGGCATGATCAAGCGCACCAACAAGCAGATCCGGAACCTGCGCGGCACGGCGGTCCTGTTCAAGACCGACGGGGACAACATCAAGAAGTACTTCTTGCCGAACGGCTGAGGCCGCTCTGTCCCAAATCCCACCGCAGTTTCCAAACGATTTTCCTGAAGTGAAAATCTGATCTGATTATTTAGGAGTTATGCCATGGCTCGCGTCAAACGGGGCGTTACGTCCCATGCCAAGCACAAGAAGACCCTCGATGCGGCGAAAGGCTTTCGTGGCCGCCGCAAGAACACCATCCGCGCCGCCAAGGCTGCCGTCGACAAGTCGATGCAGTACGCCTACCGCGACCGCAAGAACAAGAAGCGCACGTTCCGCGCCTTGTGGATCCAGCGCGTCAACGCCGCTGTGCGTGAACTCGGCCTGACCTACAGCCGATTTATCGCCGGCCTCGCATTGGCGGGCATCCAGATCGACCGCAAGGTTCTGTCCGAAATGGCCATTCACGAACCGGCAGCCTTCAAGGCCATCGTCGAACAGGTCAAGGCAGCGATGCCGCCGGAACCGCAGAAGCAAGCGGCGTGATCTGAGCGGACGGCGTTCGCGCCGTCCTCCGTCCTTTCGAGGCCAGTTCCAAAGCGCAGACGGTCTGCGCCAGGAAACGCGTGCGGCCCGGAGGTCGACCCCCTCGCGCCGCATGGAACATCAGGTTTCATTCATAGGCGCGGGAACATGTCCGACCTTCTCACTCTCGAATCTTCGACTCTTGCCGATATCGCTGGCGCTGCCGATGAAGCGCAGCTTGAAAACGTGCGCGTTGCGGCGCTCGGCAAGAAGGGCTCCATCTCCGCCCTGCTGGCGACGCTCGGCAAAATGTCGCCCGAAGACCGCAAGACAGCGGGCGCCGCCATCAACGCGCTGAAGGACAAAGTCGGCGAAGCGCTGAATGCGCGCCGCACGATCCTGAAAGACGCGGCGCTCGAAGCCCGCCTTGTGTCGGAAACCGTCGATGTCACTCTGCCGGTGCGCGATGCGGCGAGCGAGACCGGCCGCATCCATCCCATCAGCCAGGTGATGGACGAGTTGACGGCGATCTTCGCCGACATGGGCTTCTCGATCGCCGAAGGTCCGGACATCGAGAGCGACGATTACAATTTCACCAAGCTGAATTTCCCCACCGGCCATCCGGCGCGCGAAATGCACGACACGTTCTTCTTCCAGCCCGACGCCAATGGCGAACGCAAGCTGCTGCGCACGCATTCGTCGCCGGTGCAGTTGCGCACCATGCTGTCGACGCAGCCGCCGATCCGCGTCATCTGCCCCGGCCGCACTTATCGCAACGACAGCGACCAGACGCACACGCCGATGTTCCATCAGGTCGAAGGCCTCGTCATCGACAAGGGCGCGCACCTCGGCCATCTGAAGTGGGTGCTGGAGGAATTCTGCAAGGCCTTCTTCGAAGTGCCGAACGTCAAGATGCGCTTCCGTCCGTCGTTCTTCCCGTTCACCGAACCGTCGATGGAAGTCGATATTCAGTGCCGGCGTTCGGGCGGTGAAATCCGCTTCGGCGAAGGCGAGGACTGGCTCGAGATTCTCGGCTGCGGCATGGTGCATCCCAATGTGCTGTGCAATTGCGGCGTCGATCCCGATGTCTACCAGGGATTCGCCTGGGGCATGGGCATCGATCGCATCGCCATGCTGAAATACGGCATGCCCGACCTCCGGCCCTTCTTCGAAGGCGATGTGCGCTGGCTGTCGCACTACGGGTTCAAGCCGCTCGACATGCCGAGCCTGGCCGGCGGCCTGAGCGCTTAAAGGAAGCCAAGATGAAATTCACCCTATCCTGGCTCAAGGATCATCTCGAGACCGAGGCCGCGCTCGACGAAATCGTCGAGACGCTGACGCGCATCGGCCTTGAGGTCGAGCATGTCGTCGACCCGGCGCAGAAGCTCAAAGACTTCACCATCGCCTATGTCATCGAGGCGAAGCAGCATCCTAATGCGGATCGTCTAAGAGTCTGCATGGTCGACACCGGTTCTGGCACGCCGGTGCAGGTCGTCTGCGGCGCGCCCAATGCGCGCACCGGCATGAAGAGTGTGTTCTCGCCGCCGGGCACATATATTCCCGGTAAGGACATGACGCTCGGCAAGGGCGTCATTCGCGGCGTCGAATCCAACGGCATGCTGTGCTCGGCGGCCGAGCTGCAATTGTCGAACGACCATGACGGTATTATCGATCTGCCCGACGATGCGCCGCTTGGCGCGCGCTATGTCGATTATGCGGCGCTCAGCGATCCGGTGATCGAAATCAATCTCACACCGAACCGGCCTGACGCCACCGGCGTGCACGGCATCGCGCGCGATCTCGCCGCCGCCGGTCTCGGCACGTTAAAGGATCATGCGATCAAGCCTGCCGTTGGCGGCTTCGCCTGTCCTGTCGACGTAAAGCTCGACTTCGCGCTCGAAGACAAGCATCTCGCGCCGCTGTTCGCTTTGCGTCTCGTACGCGGCGTCAAGAATGGCTCCTCGCCGGACTGGATGCAGAAGCGGCTGAAGTCTATCGGCCTGCGGCCGATCAATGCGCTGGTCGATATCACCAATTATGTGACCTTTGATCGCGGCCGGCCGCTGCATGTGTTCGACGCGAAGAAAGTCAGCGGCGATCTCATCGTGCGCCGCGCCAGGGATGGCGAACAGGTGCTGGCGCTCGACGGCAAGACCTATGCGCTGAAGTCCGACACTGTCGTCATCGCCGACAACAACGGCGTCGAATCCATCGCCGGCATCATGGGCGGCGAACATTCCGGCTGCGATGAAGCTACGACCGACGCGCTGATCGAATCAGCGCTGTGGGATCCGATGAACATCGCCCGCTCCGGCCGCGATCTCGGCATCATCACTGATGCGCGCTATCGCTTCGAGCGCGGCGTCGATCCGGCGTTCTGCATTCCCGGCGCCGAGCTTGCCACCCATCTGGTGATCGAGCTGTGCGGCGGTGAACCGTCGCAGCTTGTCGTCGCCGGCGAACAGCCGAAGAGCGAGACGGCGATCGACTTTCCCTTGAGCGAAGTGAAGCGGCTGACCGGCCTCGAACTCGAACCCTCGGAGATGGTTCGCACGCTCGAAAAACTCGGGTTCGGCGTCCTTAGCCAGGCGACCAATGCGGATCGTGTCATCGTCAACGTGCCGTCGTGGCGGCCCGATGTCGAAGGCAAGGCCGATATCACTGAGGAGATCGTGCGCATCGCCGGTGTCGACAGTGTGATGTCGACGCCGCTGCCGCGTCTCGATGCGGCGGTCGCCAAGCCGATCCTCACTCTGCTGCAGAAGCGCACGCGGCTTGCCCGTCGTGCGCTTGCCGCGCAGGGCCTGGTTGAAGCGGTGACATGGTCCTTCGTCAGCAAGGAACAGGCGCAAGGTTTTGGCGGCGGCCAGCCTGAACTGGCGCTCGCCAATCCGATCGCCGCCGATCTCTCCGACATGCGTCCGAGCCTGCTGCCTGGCCTGTTGAAGGCTGCGCAGCGCAATGCAGATCGCGGCCTTGGCGATGTGGCGCTGTTCGAGGTCGGCCAGGTCTTCAAGGGCGCCGGCGAGAAGGACCAGCGCATCACCGCCGCCGCGCTCCGGCGCGGCACGGCGAAGCCGCAGGGCGCCGGCCGTCACTGGTCGGGCCGCTCAGGCGCTGTCGATGTATTCGACGCCAAGGCCGACGCCATGGCCATGCTGGCGGCGCTCGGCGTGCCGCTGGGCGGGCTGCATATCGTCTCCGGCGGCCCCGTGTGGCTGCATCCCGGCCGCTCCGGCACCATGCAATTCGGGCCGAAGAACATCATCGGCTGGTTTGGTGAATTTCATCCCCGCACGCTCGAAATGCTCGATGTCGAGGGCCCGCTTTGCGGTTTTGAGATCGTCCTCGACGACCTGCCGGCGCCGCGCGCCAAGCCTACCAAGGTAAAGGCAAAGCTTGATATCTCTGAATTCATGCCGCTTGAACGTGATTTTGCCTTCGTTGTCGACCAGGGTGTCAAGGCCGCGGACATTCTGCGCGCCGTGCAATCCGCCGAGCGCAACATGATCGCGGCGGTCAATGTGTTCGACGTCTATCAGGGCGCCGGCATTCCCGAAGGCAAGAAATCGGTCGGCGTCGCCGTGACCTTGCAGCCGCGCGAAAAGACATTGACCGATGTAGAGATCGAGCAGATCGCCGGTAAGATCGTCGCGGAAGTGACGAAGAAGACCGGGGCGTCGTTGAGAGGCTAAGTTCGTCCAATGCCCGCATTGCGCATGATCGCGGCCTGCCTGGTCAGCGTCGTCGTGTTGTCTGCCAACGAGACGATGGCGCAGAGCATCAAAGCTGCCAGCCTCGCCGATTGTGACAAGATCACCAACGACGACGCCTTCAACAAATGCCTCGCCTCGTTCGGCCCGCGCAAGGGCCAGCGCGCCGATCCCAACGATCCGAACATTCCCGACGCCGACGATCCGCCGCCGGGCAAGCCGGCGCGTGAAGTGCCGCCGGAAGGCGGGACACCAAATCCAGCGGTAAAAGCGACCCAAGGTGCAGGTGCGACTCAAGGTGCAGGTCAAGCGGCGAGCCGAGGCGCGACACGCTCGCGTGGCACCGGCAAGAGCAGCCGTACCGCCACCATGCTCGGGCAGCAGGGCATCGTCGTCACGCCTTTGAGCGGCGGGCGTTATCGTTTCCATATCCCGATGCAACGCCGCCGCCGCTGAGGGCGGACACGCTCACGCGAACCTTCGCGACCCCGCCACGCACAAGACAACGGCGAGCGTGACGGTCAGCATCATCCAGGTCACGGGCTCGTGCAGTAGCGCTGCCGCTAGGGCGAGACCGAAGAACGGCTGCAGCAATTGCAATTGGCCGACGGCCGCAATGCCGCCCTGCGCCAGGCCGCGATACCAGAAGATGAAGCCGATCAGCATGCTGAACAGCGACACATAACCGAGGCCGAGCCAGGCGGGCAGTTCGATGCCGGAAAAATTCGCTGGCATGTAAAAGATCGACAGCGCGATCATCACTGGCAGCGACAGCACAAGCGCCCAGGAAATCACCTGCCAGCCGCCCAAAGTGCGCGACAGCTTGGCGCCTTCGGCATAGCCGAGGCCGCAGACGACGACAGCAGCAAGCATCAAGGCATCGCCAACGGGTGAAGCCGTTAGCCCTTGCGCAACGGCGAAGACAACCATGAGAGCGCTGCCGAGAGCCGAAAATATCCAGAATGCCGGCTTCGGCCGCTCGCCGCCGCGCAGGACGCCGAAGATCGCGGTTGCAGAGGGAAGCAGCCCGATAAAGACGATGGAATGCGCCGAGGTGACATGCTGAAGCGCCAGCGCCGTCAGCAGCGGAAAGCCGACAACGACGCCGCAGGCGACGATGACGAGCGAGACCATATCGCCGCGCGGTGGGCGTTTTTCGCGGAAGGCCAGCAGCAGGCAGAACGCCAGCATGCCGGCGATGGCGGCGCGGGCGACCGTCAGAAACACCGGGTCGAACTGCATCACCGCCATGCGGGTCGCCACCAGCGACCCGCTGAAAATCACCACGCCGATGAATCCATTGATCCATCCGCTCGCCGTCCGGTCCATCTCAAGCTCCTTCGTTCCTGGCGCTTTATCGATGCGGACGGCTGGCAATTCCAGTGACAGTCCAATACAATCTGGCAAAACTGTTATGGTATCGGATACAGTACGGATGGATGTTCTGAAGAACGGCACGCGCGTGTCGGTGACCATGGCGGCCATCCGGCAGCGTATTGCCGGCCGCAGCCTGACGTCGGGCGACAAACTGCCGTCGATCCGCGCGTTTGCCGGCACGATGCAGGTCTCGACATCGACCGTGGTCGAGGCCTACGACCGGCTGGCGGCGGAAGGGGTGATCCAGTCCCGTCCAGGCTCCGGGTTTTACGTGGCGAGCCAGGCGACCCCGCTCGCTTTGTCGGAGGTGGGGCCGAAATGCGACCGGGCGATCGACCCGTTCTGGGTTTCGCGACAGTCGCTTGAGGCCGGAAGCGCCGATCTGAAACCGGGCTGCGGCTGGCTGCCGCCGTCATGGCTGCCGGAAGACAGCGTGCGGCGCGCACTGCGCACGCTGTCGCGCGCCGATGGCCGGGCGCTCGCCGAATATGATGCGCCGCTCGGACTGCCGCCTCTGCGTCAGCTCATCGCGCGGCGCATGGGCGAGCGCGGGATCGAGGCGTCGCCGGCCCAGATCATGCTGACGGAATCAGGCACGCAGGCGATTGATCTGCTGTGCCGGTTCCTGCTCGAGCCGGGCGATACGGTGCTGGTGGACGATCCCTGCTATTTCAATTTCAACGCGCTGCTGCGCGCCCATCGCGCCCGTATCGTCAGCGTTCCCTATACGCCGACGGGGCCGGATATCGAGCTGTTCGCGCAAGTGCTGCAGGAACATAAGCCGCGGCTCTACATCACCAATTCGGCGGTTCACAACCCGACCGGCGCGACGATTTCACCTGTCACCGCGCATAGGGTGCTGAAGCTTGCCGAACAGTCCGGCCTCACCATTATCGAAGACGATATCTTCGCGGAGTTCGAGCATGCGGTGTCGCCACGGCTGGCAGCCTTCGACGGTCTCGACCGGGTGATTCACATCGGCAGCTTTTCCAAAATATTGTCTGCCGCGGCGCGCAGCGGCTACATCGCGGCGCGCCCGGACTGGATCGAGGGATTGATCGACCTGAAGATCGCGACGTCGCTTGGCGGCGGGCGCATCTGCGCAGAACTGGTGCTCAACGTGCTGCGTGACGGCAGCTTCCGCAAACATATGGAAGCGCTGCGCCTGCGGCTGTCGCGCGCCATGAGCGAGGTGAACGCGCGGCTGAAATCGCTTGGCATCGAGCCGTGGCACGAACCGCAGGCCGGCATGTTTTTATGGAGCCTATTGCCGGACGGCATTGATGCGGCAGACGTTGCGCGAGAAGCGCTTGCAGAAAACATCGTGCTCGCGCCGGGCAATGTGTTCAGCGTGGCGCAATCGGCAACGAGTTTCCTGCGGTTCAATGTTTCGCAGTGCCAGGATGGGCGTGTGTTTGAAGTGCTGCGGAAGTCCATTGCACGCAGACGTTAGTTGGCGCCGTCACCATTCAGCGGGTTCGCCGGATCCCAGTCATATTGCATGGTCTCGAACCGCATCGAGAAAGCGTCGACCAGCAGCATGCGGCCGACGAGGCCTTCGCCGAAGCCGACGATCTGGCGAATGACTTCCACCGCCATCATGGTTCCCATCACGCCGGTCAGCGCGCCGAGAATGCCGGCTTCCGAACAGGCGGGCACAGTGCCTGCCGGCGGCGCTTCGGGAAACAGGCAGCGATAGGTCGGGTTAGGCCTGCCGTCCGCTGCTTTCTCGAACGGACGCAAGGTTGTCAGCGAACCGTCGAAGACACCGACAGCTGCGGTGACCAGCGGCTTGCGTTCATGAAAGCAGGCATCCGACACCGCATAGCGCGTGTCGAAATTGTCGGAGCCGTCGGCGATGACATCGTAATCGCGAATGAGATCGCGCACGTTCGCTGCCGAGAGACGCAGCGGATGCGCGACGATGTTCACATGCGGATTGAGCCGCGCGATCGCATCGCGCGCGCTGTCGAGTTTGGGCCGGCCGATATCCGGCGTGCCGTGAATGATCTGGCGCTGCAGATTGGACAGCGAGACCGTGTCGTCGTCGACAACGCCGATGGTGCCGACACCGGCGGCAGCGAGATATTGCAGCAATGGCGCGCCAAGCCCGCCGGCGCCGACGACGAACACCCGCGCCGCCTTTAATTTTTGCTGACCCGGCCCGCCGATGTCGCGCAGGACAATGTGGCGGGCATACCGTTCGATTTCTTCACCTGAGAGCTTCATGGCCGCAAACTATCAGGTCGCACGGCCGCCGAAAACGCTATATGAGCGGCCGGGCATGCAAACCCTCATCACCAAACGATCCATCCTCATTCAGCTTGCGGCGCTCGTGCTGACGGCCGTGGTGCTCGGCATCTGGCCGCAGATCGATGTCGACGTGGCGCGGATGTTCGTGCGCAGCGACGGATTGTTCTTTGGCGTCTCCTCCGCCGGTTATTTGCTGCGCAGCATTTTCTATGCGCTGCCGCTGGTGCTGGGCGCAGTCCTGTTGCTGATCTGGCTGGCGGCGCGCTGGCATGCGCCGAAATGGCCGGTGCCGTCGAACCGCGCCATTGCCTTCATGGTGATCAGCCTGGCGCTCGGCCCCGGCCTGCTGGTCAACGGCATCATCAAGGAGGTGTCGCACCGGCCACGGCCGTTCCATGCCCGGGAGGTCAATGCTTACGGCAAATGGGATTTTCGGCCCTGGTACAGGTTCGACGGGCAATGCGAGAGCAATTGTTCCTTCGTCTCCGGCGAGGCCTCGTCCGCCATGTGGACGCTCGCCCCGGCGCTGGTGGCGCCGCTGCCGGTGCGGGCGCTGGCCATCGGCGCGTCGATTCTCGTCACGCTCGCCACCGGCCTGTGGCGGATGGCGCTGGGCGGGCATTTCCTGTCGGACGTGCTGATGGGGGCGTTGCTGACCAGCCTGACGGTCTGTCTTCTCTATATGGTCATGTTCCGCCGCGTCAGTTCTTCAGGCAGACCAGACTACGAAGTTAAACTTTACAGATAACCTTCATATCTGCTATCTGGGCTGACATGAATGATCAGCCTGATAATTCTTTAGCTGGGCCTGCATCCGCTTTAGCTGCGCCTGCATCCGCTTTGGCGGCGGAACTGCGCGCCGTGATCGGCAAACTGCGGCGCCGGATGCGCGAGCAGTCGAACCCCGGAGACCTGACGCCATCGCAAGTGTCCGTGCTGCTTCGGCTCGAACGAGACGGGCCTGCAACCGTCTCGAGCCTGGCGCGAACGGAGGGAATGCGCCCGCAATCGATGGGGTCGGTCATCGCCCCGCTCGAAACCGCCGGCCTGCTAAGCGGCGCACCGGACCCGAATGACGGACGCCAGACCATCCTGTCGCTCACGGATACCTGTCGGGATTGGATCCGGGAGGGCCGGGCCGCACGGCAGGACTGGCTGGCCCATGCAATCGAAGCAAAGCTCTCCGCCCGGGAGCAGGAGACCCTCGCCGCGAGCATCGCAGCGCTCAAGCGGCTCGTCGACGGCTGAGAGAAAAATCCATGGCCCTGACCACACTCGACCCGAAAACCGCCCTGATCGTTATCGATCTGCAAAAAGGCATCGTCGCCTATCCGACCGTGCATCCCATCGGCGACGTCGTGGCGCGCGCTCGCGCGTTGGCCGATGCGTTCCGCAAGCGCGGCTTGCCGGTCGTGCTCGTCAACGTCGTCGGAGGAGCACCGGGCCGCACCGAACAGCCGCGACGCGAAGAGCCGTTTCCCGCCGGATGGACCGACCTCATCCCCGAACTGGATCAGCAACCCAGCGACGTCGTCGTGACGAAGCGGACATGGGGTGCGTTTGCGAGTACCGATCTCGAAGATCGGCTGAAGGCGCT
>JAQGJO010000203.1 GCA_028290595.1 Hyphomicrobiales bacterium
CTGCGGAACAGCCGACCGGCCGCATCCGGCTCAATACCAGCGCCTCGTTTGGCACCCATATTCTGGCGCCGCTGGTGCCGGACTTTCTGGCGCTTCATCCCGGCGTGACGCTGAACATCGTCCAGACTGACCAGGTGGTCGATCTGTTCGAGGAACGCACCGACGTCGCGGTACGCGCCGGGCCATTGAAGAACTCGCGGCTGGTGGCGCGCAAGCTCGGCGCGACGCCGATGGTGATCGTAGCGGCGCCGGCCTATCTCAAGCGCTTCGGTACGCCGGCGAGCGTCGCCGATCTCGACCAGCACAATCGCCTGGGATTTTGCTACACCCGCGCCTCCGAGGGCTGGCCGCTCATGCGTGGGGGCGAGGCCGTCACGCTGCCGACCATCGGCACGGTGCAGGCGAGCGACGGCGAAGCCCTGCGGCATCTGGCGATCACCGGCGTTGGTCTCACACGCCTCGCCGCCTTCACGGTGCGCGAGGATATTCGGGCCGGCCGGCTCGTCGCGGTTTTGGAGGATTGCAATCCCGGCGACCGCGAGGACTTTCATGCGGTTTATCTGGGGCAGGGTGGCCCACTGCCGGCGCGTGTGCGGGTGCTGCTGGATTTTCTCGCCGAGCGGGCGCGGGTGAGTTGAATAAATAGCTGCCGCAGAGCCATTTTTATCATTTGTTGGCACGCATCCCTGTCGCGCTCAGTCGAAGCGCCAAGACAATCAGCAGGAGCGCGACATAGGGCCAATAAGAGACGCTCAGCACCGCGCGCTTGCCCTCGGCTGCCATGAAGGTGATCCAGATGTCATAGGCGCCGATCATGTGCAGAAGACGCCAGCGCCGTGCGCCAAGCCAGGCGGCGGTCTGATCGAACGAGGTGATCGCCATCGCCAGAATGAAGAGGTAAGCGAGTCCGCCGAAGATGAACATGGGAACATCCGTCGCCTGTTGAAACTGCGACGGGCTCATCCTGGCAAAGGTCACCAGCGCGATGGCATGCACGCCATGAGAAAAGGCGAATGCCAGTCCGAACTGCCGCCGATACGTTCGCAGGAATTGCGTGGCCGCATACGGCCATAGCCGCGCCAGAGCCGAAGCCGAAAAGGCGATGCAGAAGAGAAGCAGCGACATTTGCGCCGTCAGGCGGATGACTGCCCGAATGGACTCGACGGAAAACCCGCCCTGAAAGGCAGTCAATCCTGCGGCGGCGGTGACGATTGTGGCCAGGAGCCAGAAGAGCCACCAGCGCCGGCGCGTCGATGTTTCGATGAATGTTCCTGCAATCGTCATTGTCCGTTCCTCCTCTGGTAAGTAAGTCATGCTTACATGATTGGAGCGGGCATGCTATCTAAAAAGTAAGTATCACTTACATTTGATGTAGGGTAGTTATGGGGAAGGTGGAGTCGGGATTGGTCGATATGGCGGAAGCATCGGGGCGGCGGGCCTATCACCACGGCGATCTGCGGCAGGCGCTGATTGATGCAGCGCTGACCATCGCCGAGCAGCGCGGCCTCGATCAGGTGACGGTGCGCGAGGCGGGACAGCGGGCAGGCGTGTCGTCGGGCGCGCCGTTCCGGCACTTCCCGACCAAGATCGCGCTGATGACGGCCGTCGCCGAAGAGGCGATGCGCCGGTTTCGCGGCGAGATCGCCACTGCGATGGCGGAAGCCGAAGGGAGCGATCCTCTTGATCGTTTTCGGGCGCTGGGCACCGCCTATCTGCGCTGGGTGATCCGCAATCCGACCCATTTCGAAGTCATCTCGACGCGCCGGGCGATTGATTTCGATGCATCCGAAACGCTTGTCAGCCTCAACGAAGAGATCCGCACCATGATGGTCGTCCTGCTGGAGGAGGCGCGGGCGGCGGGACAATTGCGTGCTGTCGATCTCGATACAGTGCCGCTGCAGGCGCGGGCGCTCGTCTATGGGCTGGCGCGCATGTGGATCGACGGCCAGTTCGCGCAATGGGGCGGGCAGGCGCAGGCCGAAGCGTTGATGCAGCAAAGTCTCGACAGTTTTCTGGCTCTGCTTGCCAAGGACTGAATGACGGGCTGTCTTGATGGGCTGTTCTGCGGACGGCATTTGTGTTTTTCTGCCGCCGAAATCCTCCGATCTGGGCTCAAGGGAGCGGCACTGAAATGGCGAAGCCAAAATCCATCACGATCTACGGCATCAAGAACTGCGACACGATGAAGAAGGCGCGCACCTGGCTCGACGATCACGGCGTCGCCTATGGCTTCCACGACTACAAGGCCGAGGAGATTACGCCGAGTGTGCTTGAAGGCTGGGCGCATAAGGTCGGCTGGGAAGTCCTGCTCAACCGCGCCGGCACGACGTTTCGCAAACTGCCGGAGAAGGACAAGGACGGCATCACCGAGAAGAAGGCGATCGCGCTGATGGTGGCGCAGCCTTCGATGATCAAGCGGCCGGTGCTGGATCTCGACGGCAAGCTGCTGGTAGGCTTCAAGCCGGAGCAATATGCGGCGGCGAAAATCGCTTAGTCAGTCGAACGGATTTCCCTCGACGTCAGCCGTGTTCATTAGCTTCCAGCCGGTCGAAGCGAAACCCTTCTGGTAAGCGGCTGCGATATTTGCGCAGCCGTTCGATGAGCGCCT
>JAQGJO010000257.1 GCA_028290595.1 Hyphomicrobiales bacterium
CGCGCATAGCATTCAAAAGAGGAGACAAGATCATGTGCTCTTACATCGTCGAAAAAGTCGCCCTCTACGGCAGCGCCAAGGGCAGTTCCAAGGGCCTCGCCGAGTGGAAGTCCGTCGACACCGCCCACGTCTATTTCGATCATCCCTATCATGCGCCGCTCGACCACGCGCTCGCCATCGATTTCATCAACCAGGCCAACGGCGGCCAGGACCGGATCGCGATCGAACTGTCGGCGGAGACCGCGCGAGACCTGGTCAAAGCGATCACCGCCGCGCTCGAACGCGGCGAAATGGAACATGCGGGCCTGAACCAGTACTGACGCAAGCAAATGGCGAGCGGCTTAATCGCTCGCCATGAAGGCTGCAAAGGCGTCCTTGTATTTCGGATGCCAGCGCGACAAGGCCGGGCGGTTTTCGATCACATCGCCGATCGCCCAGGCCATGCGCTTCTCGTCCGTTTTGCGCGTGACGTCGTTGTCTGGGCACAGGATGTAGAAATCGCCTGCCGCCAGGCGCTCCATCATGAAGACGATGACCTCGTCCGGCGTCCACGCGCCGGCCGGCTTCTCCTTCGCGCGCGTCATGCCGGTGAAGGTCGACCCCGGGATCAGCAGATGCACGGTCATGCGATCGGCCGTCTGCTCGAGCAGGCTGTGGGCCAGGCCTTCGGTCAGCGCCTTCACCCCTGCCTTGCTGACGTTGTAGGCCGTATTGCCCGGCGGCTGGGTGATGCCCTGCTTCGAACCCGTGTTAATGATCATGCCGCGCTTGCCGCTGGCGATCATCGCCGGCACGAAGGCCTGGACGCCATTGACCACACCCATCAGATTGACGCCGATAACGCGGCTCCAGATGTCAGGGCTCGACAGCGCATCGGCGCCGCCGTGGATCGCAGCATTGTTCATCAGCAGCGAGACAGCGCCGAAGCTCTCGTCGATCTCCCGCGCCAGCCGCGACATCGCCGCAGGATCGCTGACGTCCGCAAGAAATCCCTTCGCGCTACCGCCGATCTCGGCCGCAGCGGCGACGACGGCCTGCTCGCGATCGACAAGGCACACACGCATGCCGGCCGCGGCGAAGCGCTTCGCGGCGGCGAGGCCTATGCCGCCCGCGGCGCCAGTGACGACCGCGACGTTGTTGGGAGCGATCACGTCCATGTTTTGATCTCCGTGCATACCGGTTCTGAAACAGACCGAAGCTCTGTGATGATATTTTGACGCAACCGGTCTCAGCCCGGACCGCGAGCAACACGGAAAATTGGCCAAGCGTCCACTCGAACGCCTAAAGCCTTTATTTTCAAGCTATTACGGGAAATTTGGTGGAGCTGAGCGGGATCGAACCGCTGACCTCTGCAGTGCGATTGCAGCGCTCTCCCATCTGAGCTACAGCCCCGGACCTTTGCCGGTTAGGGCGGGAGGTTTACGGCCCGCCCATGCCCCTGTCAACGCAGGAGTTACCCATTTCTGCAAGATTGCAGACCTGCCTTCTACAAGATTGCCGCCTGCCGCCCGAACCGGCTGAAATCGCAATTCCACTTTGGCGGAAAATGCTCTAAATCGACAGCAGAGCTTCCTCCTGCCCGGTGACCCAATGCGCGCGATTCTGGACGTACTCCTGCTGGTCCTCGATCTATACAAATGGGTCATCATCATTTCGGCGATCCTGTCCTGGCTGATCGCCTTCAACGTCATCAATTACCGCAATGATTTCGTCCGTTCGATCTGGACCGGCCTGCAGGCGGTGACGGAACCGCTGCTGAAACCGATCCGCAACATCATGCCCAATCTCGGCGCCGTCGATATATCGCCGGTGATCCTGCTGCTGCTGATCTTCTTCATTGAGCGGATCATCTATTATTACGTCTACCCGTCGTTCATCGGGCTTTAGACATAGCTGACGCTCAACCCTGGACGATCAGGGCCGGCGAACTGCTGCTGTCCGTCCGGCTGACGCCGAAATCCTCCGCTGACGCCATCGATGGAATGGCGCGGCTTGCTGATAATTCCATGGTTTTGAAAGCGCGCGTGCGGGCAGTGCCGGAAAGCGGCAAGGCCAATGACGCCCTGGTGCAGCTGATAGCCGGCACGCTGCAGGTGGCGAAATCCGCCGTAACGGTGAAATCGGGCGCTGCGGGCCGAACAAAGACGATCGTCATCACCGGCGATGCGCAGGCCATCGCCGGTCGGCTGGAGCAGCTGTTCACGTAATGCAAGTGGCACTGAGCCAACAAAAGCCCTCATCCTGAGGAGCGCTCGAAGAGCGCGTCTCGAAGGACGGGGGCGTCAGCCTCGCTCCTCCCTCGTCCTTCGAGACGCCTGCTGCGCAGGCTCCTCAGGATGAGGGCTTGGAAGGCTGTATTAACTAAAACTAGAAACTACGCCGTCTGGGTGGTGACGACGCCGGCTTCCTTCATGTGTTCGGCCAGTTCGCCAGCCTGGAACATCTCGCGGATGATGTCGCAGCCGCCGACGAATTCGCCCTTCACATAGAGCTGCGGGATCGTCGGCCAGTTGGAATATTCCTTGATGCCGTTGCGGATTCCCTCATCGTCGAGGACGTTGACGCCCTTGTAGGCGACGCCGAGATAATCGAGAATCTGCACGACCTGGCTGGAAAATCCGCACATCGGGAATTGCGGCGTGCCTTTCATGAAAAGGACGACGTCGTTGCCGGTCACTTCCTTTTCGATCTGCTCATGAATGCTGGCCATTCTGGACATCCTCAATCGGGCGAAGGTCAAGGCTTCGCCTGTAGAACCATTATATATTGCCGCCGGTGCGTCGTCACCAGTGGGTCATATGATCATTCTGGAGCGCTGGTCTGCAAGGCCAGCGCATGCAGAATGCCGCCCATCTGGCCTTTCAGGGCCGCATAGACGATCTGGTGCTGCTGGACCCGGCTTTTGCCCTTGAAGGCGGCCGAAACGACGGTTGCGGCATAATGGTCGCCGTCATCGACGAGTGCCTTGATTTCGACCTGGGCGTCCGGCAGGGCTGCCTTGATCAATCGCTCGATTTCGCTTGCTTCCATCGCCATGGCGAGATTCCTGTTCAAATTCCTGTCAGTTCGAAGGTGCAGACTCGGCATCTGCCGCAACCGCCGCTTCAAGGCGGTCAACGACATCCTTGGCCGCTTCCGTGCATTGAAGCGTAACGCCGGTTCC
>JAQGJO010000261.1 GCA_028290595.1 Hyphomicrobiales bacterium
CACAAACAGCAGCGCCGCGGCGATCAGCACATGAAACGCCAGCGAACCGAAGAAAAAGCCAACGATGCTGCCGAAGGTCTTCGCAAACGTGTCCTGGGTGCGCAACGCTGCCCAGGTGAACGGCAGAAAGTCGTTGTTCCACAGCCAGACCAGATGCGGCACGAACAAGACCGCGCATATGGCGATCGAAATATAGGGCGAGGCGGACCTATAATAGAGACGCGCACGCGGATGCAGCAGCGAAGCCAGGAAACACGACGCCAGCAACAGCAGGCCGAAATATTTCGACAGCATGCAGGCCGCCGCCAACAGGCCGAAAGCAACCGACCAGACCAGTTTGTTCGACTCTAACGCGCGAATGAAAGCATAGGCCGTCCACGGCCACAGCGATAAAAAAATGATGTTGGCGTTATAGCGAATGGAGATGAACGTGTAGAACGGCGTCAACAGCAGCAGCAGTACGCTGGCGCCGGCAATGTCACGGCCGTAAATCTGTCTTGTAAGCACCCAGGCGCCGACAACCGCGATCTGCGCATTGACCTGCGCCAGCAGATAGAACGCCCAGTCCTGGATGGGGAAAACCTTGAACCACAGATAAGCAACCCAGGCCCAGAACGGCGGGTGTTTGGGATAGCCCCAGGCCGGCTCCTGCGCCCAGGCGAAGGCTTCCAGCATGTCATGATGCAGGCCGTTGCCGGCGGAGAGCGTCGAATAGATCGTCCAGAAGATAGCGTTCAGCACCAGCAGCAACACACAGCCGGTGCGCGACTGCAGCAACTGGTCGATCCGCGCGATCAAAGACTGAAAGCCTACCGTGGCGGGCGCAGGAGGGGTGCTGTCGGCAATGCTCATGCGGCGGCTGTTCCGGACGGGGCGACGGCGCGCACCACCGTGACCGTGCAATGGGCGCGCGCCACGACTTCCGCCGAGACGCTGCCGAGATAGCGGCGCAGGTTGGAGCGGCCGCGCGCGCAGATCAGGATCTGATCGGCATGACTGTTGCGGGCGAAATCCAGAAGCGATTCCGCAATGTCCATCGCCTCAAGAACGTGAAAGGATACTTTGTCCTGATCAATACCAAGAGGCCGCGCCCAGTCCTTCAACTCGACCAGACGCTGCACATGGATGTTGCGGCCGGAAGAATCGAACGCATCCTGCATGAACACGGCGCTGAGCTTCATCACGTTGATGCAAGCCAGCCTGACATCGCCCGCCGAGGAAAGCACGCGCTGCGTCTCGATGCGCAAGGCCTCGGCCAGATATTCGAAACCTTCCGACAGATCGACGCAGACGACGATGATCGCGTCCGATGTGTTCAAGGCATAAGGCTGCGGTTCCACCGGCGGCAGGGCGCGCGCCTTGAGCCAGCGGCGCAGCGCCACCGGCAGGCTGTCGCGCTTCAGCCGATGAGCGCGCTCGGTGAGCTTGACGCTTTCTGGATGCTGCAGGCTGAAGGCGAGCCGGGCCGCCGTCTGATAACGCTTGGCAGGATTGGGCTCGAGGCAGCGCAGGATGATTTCCTGCAGCCAGGGCGCAATGTCAGGCCTGATCTTGCGCGGCGGCACCGGATCGCGCCACATCCGCGTCTTCAGCGCCTGGCGCGATTGCGGCAGGCCGAACGGACGTTCGCCTGTGGCGAGATGATAGAGCACGACGCCGAGCGAGAAGATGTCGGAGCGCGGGTCGCTGCGGTTTTGGCGCACCTGCTCGGGCGAAATATAAGGCGCGGTTCCCATCGGCAGGGCAAACTCGGCCTCCAGCAGGTCGGGCATCTCAAGATGACGCGACAGGCCGAAGTCGATGAGCGCCGCCTCGCCGGTTTTGCGCATCACGATGTTCGAGGGCTTGATGTCGTGATGAATGACCTTCTGGCGGTGCAGATCGACCAGCGCGGTGGCGACCTTGGCGGCAATGCTCACCACTTCATCGGGCGGCAACGGCGATTCCGCGAGCTTGGGATAGAGCGTTTCGCCGTCGATGAATTCCATGGCGATATAGGGCCGGCGCGCATAATCGCCGACGCTATAGACTTTTGGGACATGGATGCCCGACAGCCGCGGCAGGATCATCATTTCCATTTCGAAGCCGACGATCGCGGTCGCATCATCGCCGTCGAGAATCTTCGGCACCTTGAAGAGGACCTTGTCCTCGATATCGGGATGGCGGGCGCGAAAGATGATCGCCATGCCGCCGACGTGAACCTGTTCTTCGACGAGGAAGCCGTCGATCGTCTCTCCAGGTTTCACGTCCATTCGGGTCATGGATCACCGGCCAATGAAAAGACGCGCGGCAAGAATTTGCGGCAGCCCCGCCTCGTGAATCTTCCGCGCCGCTTCCTCGACATCGTAAGGTACGCGCAGAAAGGTAAATTCATTTTTCGTCGTATCCAGCACACCGTAGGCGGCGGACGGATTTTTGTCGCGGGGCTGGCCTACAGAGCCGAGCACGGCCAGCCATTGCCGCTGCCCAACCAGCGGGATCGGCGCGCCCGCGTGGGGCGCGAAGAATTTGGCCGGCTTGGTCGCCGTCATGTGGAACAGTTGCGGAATGTGGATATGGCCGCAGAAGGTCAGGCGCTGGCGCGTGGCGCGCAGGCTGCGCTCGGCGCTCTCGCTGTCGCCGACATAGCGCCATTGCGTCGGCGCGCCTGCTTCGGAATGAACGTAGAGCCTGTCGTCTTCCTCGATCTTCATGTCGAGCCCGGCCAGAAAGTCCCGGCGCGGCTGGTCGAGCGTGGCATGGGTCCAGGCGATCGCGGCGCTGGCATATTCGTTCATGCCTTCGACATTGCCGCTGGCCGCAGCCAGGTCATGATTGCCGAGCACGACGCTGGCGCCGCCCTCCTGCAATTCGGCGACACGATCGACGATATAGGTCGGGTCCGCCCCGTAGCCGACCAGATCGCCGAGAAATACAAAACGGTCGACGTTCTGGCGCACGGCATGAGCGAAGCAGGCGTCGAAAGCCTCGCGATTGGCGTGGATATCTGAGAAAAAACAGATACGCATAAACAGCTCGACTCCGATACCGACGTCCTGGTCGGTCTCGTGCAAAGATCGATCAGGTATAGACTAGGGGCTAGGCGCACGATCTGGTCCGAAAGACCATGCTCTAGCTATGCATACCTACCAGCGAAAACCACCATTACATGAAAAAACCCCGGACGTGCTGTCCGGGGTCTGGATATCGCCGGGTTAGTGTCTTTGCACCGCTTAGTGAACAAGGCGGCTCTTGAGTTCGCCGATGCCCTTGGCGACGAGATCGGCGGCGGTCTGGCCCTTGGTCTGCGCCTTCAGCACCGTTTCCGATGCTTTCACGGCGACATCGGCGACGATGGCGCGCAGGTCGCTGGTGGCCTGGGCCTCGGCCATGGCGATCTTCGTCTCGGCCTGCTTGGTGCGCCGGGCGACGAATTCGGCCATGCGCTCGCTGGTTTCCTTGGCAAAGGCCAGGGCTTCCGCCTTGGCCTGGGCGACGATGGCGTCGGCCTCGGCCTGCGCTTCCACGGCCTTCTTCTTGTAGGACTCCAGAATGGCAGCGGCTTCGTCGCGCAGGCGCTTGGCCTCAGTCAGTTCGTCGGACACCTGTTTGGTGCGGCCGTCGAGGCTGCTCAGGATGGTGCGATGAACGCCGAGATAGCCCAGCCCCACGACGAAAAGAACAAAGCCGACGGCGACGAAAAATTCTGCATCGAAATGCATGGTTCGCTCCTTAGCCGATCTTCACGGCGGCGACCGCCTTGGCGATGTCGCCCTGGTCGGCGCTGACGCCGGTGATGTGCTTGATGATTTCGGCGGCCGTATCGGTTGCCATGCCGCCGACCGACGTCATCGCTTGCGCCTTGGTCGAGGCGATCTGCGCTTCGGCGGCGGCGAGCTTGGCGTTGAGGCCGGTTTCAAGCGTCTTGCGCTCGGCTTCGGATGTGGCCGCCAGCTTGTCGCGAGTCTGCTGCGCGGTGGTCTGGGCCTGGGCCTTGGCGTCGGACAGCGCCTTTTCGTAGGCGGCAGCGGCGTCGTCGGCCTGCTTCTGCATGGCGGCGGCGCTGTCGAGATCGCTGGCGATGCGACCGCGGCGGGTCTCGAGAATTTCGGCGACGCGCGGCAAAGCGACCCGCGACATCAGCAGGTACAGTGCGCCGAACACAATCGCCAACCAGAAGAGCGAAGATGCGAACGTCGTCGGATCGAAGGGCGGAAATGCGCCTCCCTGTGCAGCAGCTTCACCAGCGGCTGGGGTGGCGGCGAGCGCCTGCGTGATAAACATGGGGCGATCCCGGATTGAATCTGTATGGAAAACGCCGCGCACCAAGACACGAGGTCTGCGTGCGCGGCGAAAGACTTAAACTTACTTCACGAACAGCAGGATGATCGCGACGAGAAACGCGAAAATGCCAAGGCCTTCGGCGAGCGCCGCGCCGATGAACGCGCGGCCGAACTGGCCGTCGGCTGCCGACGGGTTGCGCAGGGCGCCGGAAAGGAAGTTACCGAAAATCGTGCCGACGCCGATGGCTGCGGCGCCCATTCCAATCGCCGCGAGACCTGCGCCGATCCATTTTGCTGCTACGGGATCCATATTAGAACTCCTGCTCGTGTTTAAGGGCGACTATTTGTTGTTAAAATATTTATCAGTGGCCCGGGTGAATTGCGTCGTTCAGATAGACGCAAGTGAGGATGGCGAAAACATACGCCTGAAGGACAGCGACAAACAGCTCGAAGGCGGTCAGCAGAACGATGGCTGCCAGCGGCAACGGTGCGAGCGCCGCCCAGGCGCCGGCGCCAAGCAGCATGGTCACGAAGCCAGCGAAGACTTTCAGCGTGATATGGCCCGCAAGCATATTGGCGAAGAGACGAACCGACAGCGAGATCGGGCGCGACACAAACGAGATGACCTCGATCAGGACGATGAAGGGCATCAACACAGGCGACACGCCCGACGGCACGAACAGATTCAGGAAGTGCATGCCGTGCTTGTAGAAACCGTAGCCGAGCACGGTGAGAATCACCAACGCGGCGAGCGCGAAGGTGACGATGATCTGGCTGGTGACGGTGAATGCGTAGGGGATCAGACCCATCACGTTCGAGAAGAAGACGAACATGAAGAGAGAGAAAACAAACGGGAAGAACTTCATCCCGCTTTCGCCCGCCGTGCCGCGCACGGTCGAGGCGACGAACTCATAAGCCATTTCGGCGGCAGATTGCAGGCGGCCCGGCACCAGCGCCTTGGTGCTCGTGCCCCACAGCATCAGGAGAGAAATCGCGGCCAGAATGATGACCATGAAGAGCGAGGAATTGGTGAACGACAGATCGGTGCCGCCAACCGAAAAATTCACAATCGGATGGATCTCGAACTGATGGATCGGATCGATCGCATTTCCTTCAGCCGCCACGTCATCACCCTCAAGTCTGCCAACGCGCCAGGCGCGTCATGATTTGTTTTTCCGCCCGG
>JAQGJO010000287.1 GCA_028290595.1 Hyphomicrobiales bacterium
GCCGCCAGCACCAGATAGGGCTGGCTTGCGAGCGAGGCCTGGAAGGCCTGCGCCGTGCCCTGGAAACTGCCGGTGACGGAGGCCGGCATACCGATCTCCGCCGCAGCGTTATTGACAGCCGTCACCGCATCGCCCAGTGCCGAGCCCGGCGCCAGGTTGAACGATAGGGTGATCGCCGGAAACTGGCCCTGGTGGTTGATCGACAGATAGCTGACGCCGCTGGTGTCGAACTTCGCCATCGTCGACAGCGGCACCTGCTGGCCCGTGAGCGGCGATTTGACATAGAGCTTGTTCAACGTATCGGGGTCACCCAGCAATTTGGGATCGACCTCAAGCACCACGTGATAGGCGTTGAGCTGAGTGAAATATTGCGTCACCTGGCGCTGGCCGAAAGCATCATACAGCGTCTGGTCGATCAGCGCCGGCTGGATGCCGAAGCGAGCCGCCTGGTCGCGATCAATCTTCACGGTGAGCATTGTGCCGCTGGTCTGCTGATCGGAAGCGACGCCGCGCAATTCCGGCAAAGACTGCAGTTTCGCCAGCAGGCGCGGCGCCCATTGATTGAGCTCGGTGAGATCAGCGTCGCGCAAGGTATATTGAAATTGGGTGCGCGACAGCCGGCCGCCGATGTTGAGATCCTGCGCCGCTTGCAGGAACAGGGCCGCGCCCTGCACCTGAGCGAGCTGCGGCCGCAACCGGTTGATGATCTGATCTGCCGTGGCAGTACGCTGATCGCGCGGCTTCAGGCTGATGAAGACATTGCCGGTATTGATACCGCGCGTGCCGCCGACAGAAGCCCCCCAGCTGGCGATGTCGGGATCTTTCGCGACAATATCAGTTATCTGGTGGGTCAGCCTGGCCATTTCCGTTGCCGACACATCCTGTCCGGCCTCGGCGAAGCCGACGATGACGCCATTGTCCTGCTGCGGAAAGAAGCCCTTCGGCACGACGATATAGAGAGCGACGGTGGAGGCGACAGTGATGAGGAACACGCAAAACGTCAGGCGCGTGTGGGCGAGGACGAAATCAAGCCCCGCCGCATAGCGCCCCAGCACCCAATCGAAGCCCTTTTCCGTCCACATGTAGAGGCGGCCGTGATGGGTCTCCGCATGCGAGCGCAGGAAGCGCGAACACATCATCGGCGTGAGGGTCAAGGCAACGATACCCGACACCATGATCGTCATGGTCACGACGATGGCGAATTCACGAAACAAGCGTCCCACAATGCCGCCCATCAGCAGCAGCGGGATGAACACGGCGACCAGCGAAATGCTGATCGACAGAATGGTGAAGCCGATTTCGCTAGATCCCTTATAGGCCGCCTCCATCGGAGACATTCCGTCCTCAATGTGACGGTGGATATTTTCGAGCATGACGATGGCGTCGTCGACGACGAAGCCCACGGCGATGGACAGGCCCATCAGCGACAGGTTGTCGAGGCTGTAGCCTAACACATACATGAGCCCCGCCGTGCCCAGCAGAGCCAGCGGCACAGTCACGGCCGGAATGATCGTTGCCCACAGGCTGCGCAAGAAGAGAAAGATCACCATCACCACCAGAACCGTGGTGAGCATCAGGGTGAACTGCACGTCATGAACCGAAGCCTGGATCGTCTGCGTACGATCGACAATCGTCTCGATATCGATGGTCGGCGGCAGCGCCGCCTTGACCTGCGGCATCGCCGCCTGGATGCGCTGGACGGTGTCTACGACATTGGCGCCTGGTTGTTTGTAGACATTGAGCAGAATGCCGGGCTTGCCGTTCTGCCAGGCGGAGAGTGTGCGGTCTTCTGGTCCATCGATCGCGGTTCCAATGTCCTTGATCCGCACCGGTCCGCCATTGCGATAGGCGACGATCACATCGTTCCACGGCGCGGCGGTGGCCAGCTGATCGTTATCGTAGATGGTGAAATTGCGGGTGGTGCCGTTCAGCGAACCCTTCGGCGCATTCACCGTGGCATTGGTGATGGTGCCGGCCACATCTTCGAGGCTGAGGCCAAGCGCCGCCAGCTTCGCCGGATCGATCTGCACGCGGATCGCGGGCTTCTGCTGGCCGCCGAGCGTCACCAGGCCGACGCCGACGATCTGCGAGATCTGCTGGGACAGAACATTTTCGGCGAAGTCGTCGACCACAGTCAGGGGAAAGGCGTCGGAGTGGACGGCGAGGAGAAGAATCGGCGAGTCGGCAGGATTGACCTTGCGGATCGTCGGATTGCTCGGCAGGTTTTTCGGCAATTGAGCGCCGGCGGCGGAAATCGCCGTCTGAACGTCCTGCGCGGCGCCGTCTATATTGCGGTTGAGATCGAACTGGATCGTGACGCTCGTGCTGCCCAGCGTGCTCGACGAGGTCATCTGCGTCACGCCGGCGATCTGGGCGAACTGCCGCTCAAGCGGCGCCGCGACCGACGAGGCCATCGTCTCCGGACTGGCACCGGGCAGCGCGGCCGAAATCTGAAGAGTCGGAAAATCGATCTGCGGCAGCGGCGCCACCGGCAGGAACGGATAGGCCGCAATGCCGACGAGGAATATGCCGACCATGATCAGCGACGTCGCGATCGGCCTTCCGATGAAGGGGGACGAGAGGTTCATAGCGCCGTCCTCGCCGGAGCCGCAGTCGCAGCGGCCTTGGTCGAAGTCTTATCCGGCTGTATTGCAGGCGGCGTTGCCGTGGCGGCGGCAGCGGGTTTTGCAGCAGGCGTCGCCGGCTTGGGCTCTGCGATGCGCACGCGCGCGCCCGGCTGCAGACGGTATTGGCCGCCCGTCACCACCTGTTCGCCAGCCTGCAGGCCTTCCAGAACCACGGAGACATTGTCGGCATCCTGTCCGACCTTGATGGCGCGCATTTCGACGCTCTTATCGGGCTTGACCACATAGGCGTAAAATCCGGCCGGGCCCCGCTCCACCGCAGCCGAAGGAATCGTCAGAACGTTCTGCTGCGTCTTGAGCAGCAACCGTGTGTTGACGAACTGGCCGGGCCAGAGCGTGTTTTTGGCATTGGGGAACGTCGCCTTGAGGCGCATCGTGCCCGTCGTCTGGTCGATCTGATTGTCGATCAGCAGCACGTTGCCGCGATCAAACTCGGTTGCGCCGTCGCGCGACAGCGCAGCGACCGTGACCGGACCAGCGGCCATGGCGTCGGCGACCGGCTGGCGGTCTTCTTCCGGCAAGGTGAAGACGATCGAAATCGGCTGCAACTGCGTGACGACGACGATGCCGGTGGCGTCCGACGCATGAACGATATTGCCGATATCGACCAGACGAATGCCGGCGACGCCGTCGATCGGCGAAACGATGGTGGTGTAATCGAGCTGGACTTTCGCGGCATCGATAGAGGCCGCATCGGCGCGGATCGCCGCTTCGAGCTGCGCCACCAGCGCGGTCTGGGTATCGAGTTGCTGGCGCGTGCCGAAATTGCTCTTGGCGAGTTGGGTATAGCGCGCCAGATCGAGTTTGGCGTTGCCGAGCTGGGCTTCGTCCTGCGCCTTCTTGGCGACGGCCTGGTCATAGGTCGCCTTGTAGGGCCGCGGATCGATCTGCACGAGCAGATCGCCGCGCTTCACCTTCTGGCCTTCGATGAAGTTCACCGTCTGGATCTGGCCGTCGACGCGGGTTTTGACATTCACCGTGTTGAAAGCCTGCACCGTGCCAAGGCCGCCGAAATAAACCGGAACGTCCGCATTGGCGGCAACCGCCGCCTCGACCGGAATCAATGGCGCTGCTGCCGCGACCGGCGCCGTCGAGGCGCCGCTCTGCGACCAATACTTGTAGCCGCCCGCGGCCGCGGCCGCGAAGATAAGCAGAAGCAGGCCGCGTGAAACCCAACCGCCTTTACGCTTGGAAGCCGATCCCCGCACCGGAATCACCGAGCCATCCCGTTTGCCGCTGTTGTCCCGTGCATCGACAAAGGACTGCGGGCCCTCGTGCGCAAGGACGCCGCCATTGACCATCATGAGATCGAGGTCAGGATCAGACAGAAGATCTTGTTTCTGCGGATCGCGGGATACTGACATGACTGTAGTGCCTCTTTTTATGTTTTTGGAGACTGGCTTTCGCCTTAAAAATTTCGAGCTTGCCGACGCTGCTGGGAGCGCCTCGCGAAAGACATCGGACTTAGACGCGACTTGGAAAGTCTGGCCTTGGAAAGTCTGACGAAGATCGGACGCATTGAGCCAGCTCTGAATCACCCGCGGCGCGTGCGCCGCAACAGAAGCAGATTAAGGACCATATCACCTGTCGGAATCATGGCTCCTGCCTTACGAAACGGACAGAATTGATCAACTATTCGAGAGCACCGAGCGACGGCAGAAAATATACTGCATTTTCAAGCACTCAAGGGCCATATCTATCGTTCAACGACAGTCCATTTTTCAAAGGCGAGAAGTGCTGCAAACTTGAAAATGCCGCTCCGTGCGCCATGATCTTTGCCTCTGATTCAGGCAAGGCAAAAAATCCAGGCAAAAGCGGGCGAACACGGCAAGAGCGAACGGACATATGCGGCCGTCGGCTGCGAAGAAGAAATGGAACAACCGGAATTATGACCTCGACACAGGATTCGCCAGACGCGAGCCATATCGCCCTTGAGGTCAACAAGCCGGACCAATTTTTCAGCTTCGACCCCTCGCCATTCCACGAGAACAGCCTGCGTCCCAGGATCAGCGAATATCTGATTTCGGAGGCGTGGGACGAGCCGCGCTCCAACCGTTTCGTCATCGACCTCGCGGTCAAGGGCGAACCTGCCAATCCGCAAGCTGTTGACCAGTTCCAAAAAACCGTCGCCTCGCATTTTGAATACCTGGCGAATATCGAGGCCCGAAACTTCAGCAACACACTCCGCGAGGGTGTCATATCGCTTGGCATCGGCCTGGTTATCCTGGCGGTCTGCACGACCTTGGCGCAATTCGTCGATGCGGCGCCGATCCGGGATGGGCTTCGCGAAGGCTTGCGCGATGGCCTGTCGGTTTTCGGATGGGTCGCCAATTGGCGGCCGGTGGAGCTGTTGTTATACGATTGGTGGCCGATACGCCGGTCACGCAATCTCTACCGCAGGCTGGCGGCGGCAGAGGTTCGTCCGGCCGAGGCGCAGATCCCCGCTCCAACGCCGGTTGGAACGGGCCATGCGCCGTCTTCGGTGCAAAACTAGTTGCCAACCAAAACCAATTGCCAAACCATGAGGGTCACATGCGCGGTCTCGTCTCTTCCCTTCCCTTTGCTCTACCTCGTACTCTCCGTCTTGCCTTTGCCATCGCAGGCGCGGCTGCCCTGCTGCCCGCCACGGCTTTCGTCGCCCAGGCGCAAGGTCAGTCGTGCGGCCAGCTCTGGTATCAGCGCAACGCCATCTATGCCCAGGCCGGCTATTGCTTCCAGACAGCGCGCGCCCGCGCCACCTTCGGCGAAAACTGCTTCCCACCCTATGGCCGCCTCTCGCCCAACCAGCAGGCCAGGGTCAACGCGCTCCAATACCAAGAAGACATGCGCGGCTGCCCGCGTTGATCGATTGGTACACTCAAACGGCCCAAACGCTTCTGGCCTTTGGGTTTGTCCTCCGATAATCCTGCATCAAATCATCACGCGGGGGGACACATGCCGACGGCGCACAATACCAAACTCATCAGCCACATCGATTGCGCCGGCGGCGGTCAGGTCTGGGTCGACGGCAATCGGCTGTACGTGGCGCATATGAAGGCGCCGTCGGGCACCAGCATCTACGACATCGCCGATCCCAGAGCGCCGCGCCTTCTCTCGAAGCTCGAATTGCCGGAGGGATGGCATTCCCACAAAGTGCGGGCGCGCGGCGATGTGATGATCGTCAACCACGAAGAGAACGGCCAAAGCACCGTTAACAATTTCAGCGGCGGCAATTTTCGTGGCGGCTTGACGATCTACAACGTCGCCGATCCGACGGCGCCGCGCCAGATCGCCAAATGGGAAACCGGCGGCAAGGGCGTTCATCGCTACGATTTCGACGGACGCTACGCCTATGTGTCGGCAACCATGGAGGGCTACGTCGGCTATATCGTCGTCATCCTCGATCTCGCCGATCCGGCGCGGCCGAGCGAAGTGTCCCGCTGGTGGATTCCCGGCCAATGGCAAGCCGGCAACGAGCCCTACCCGTGGGACGATTTTGTCGAACCGAAATGCCATCATCCCTTGCGGCAAGGCGATCGTCTCTATGTGAGCTACTGGCATCACGGCCTTTATATTCTCGACATCTCCGATCTCAGCCAACCGAAAATGGTTGGTCATCATCGCCGCAGTCCCGCCTTTCCGCATCCGACGCACACCTGTCTCGTCATGCCGGAGAAGTTGAAAGGCCGAAAGGTGATGATCGTCTCCGATGAAGACGTGGCGAAGCTGCGCCCCGCGGCGCCCGCCTTCGCCTGGGTCTATGACATCAGCGAAGAAAGCCTGCCGACGCCGATCGCCACCATCAACGTGCCGGGCCTCGATATTGATGGGTCGGCAAAGCCCGCCATGACCGGCTGCCATCAACCATCCGAGCGTTTCACCGGCACGATCATTCCGTTCGCATGGTTCGCGCAGGGCTTGCGCATCTTCGATGTCGCCGATCCGTTCGCGCCCAAGCAGGTCGGTTATTACGTGCCCGATGCGCCACAAGGCCAGACACGCGCTTCGTCCAATGATGTGACGATGGACGATCGCGGCCTCATCTATCTTGTCGATCGCATCCGCGGCGTTGACGTGATCGAGATGAACGTCTGATCTGCGCGCCGTAGGTAGCAGACCCCGATATTGCAAGTGCGAAGCCCCCGCCGCTACCTTTCGCCGCAGAAATTTATTCTGATTCTACAAGTGGTTCACGGATTTTCACTCGCTCTCACGTATCCGTGAAAGGGGCTGCATTTTGCAATGCAATACCTATTTCCTGTTCGTGGCGCTGCAACAGGCCCCACGTGGAGACGAAGGGAATGTTCCTTGGGAAGTTCCTCTGATCGTCTTCAGTGCAAGAACAGAATATAGAAGTAGGAGCATTACCATGATCAAGACAGGCACCCTCATCGCCAGTGCGTTGATCGCCGTCGTTACGTTTTCGGCGCCGTCGTTTGCACAGTCTCTCTCGCAGTATGATGTCGCGCAACAGCGCGCCAATGACATCCGCCAGATGACGACCGACGCCGGGTTGAACACCATCAGCCGTCCGCTCGACCACGCCCCGAAGGGCTATGTCGCCGGCCCCAGCGCAAAGGACCGTCAGTTGCAGGGGCTTTATGACGAGCATGACGCAACGCTCGACTAATCTGCGGACCAAGGTTCGCATTTCACTCGACTCTAAAATCGCCGCGCGCCCCCAGGGGCGCGCGGCCTATTTTTTATGGTTGATTCGCTTAGGGCACGCGCAAGTTTCTTAATGCAATAAGAGGCTTCCGGCTGTGCATGAATCTTAAACGACAACACGACTCTCAAATCACTCGTCGCATTGTTGCATCCTTGCGACGCGATGTTGTCGATGCTCGCATGGCTGCTTTATGATCTGCGCATTGCCGGTTAACAGCACATTCAATATCGCACGACGCGATCGATGATTTTGCGAGCGCAAGCAACACGCTGCATCCATTTTTGAATCTGTTATTTGCAGCGCAATGGCAAAATTGTGCATTGCGGTAATGAGCGTTTGATTTCAACGAGAAGCCTGCCAGCGCGCTACATTCTGTCGCATATATTACTGATTATACATGAATTTCACGCATTCTCACTCAACGTAACTTGTCCGTGAGATGGGCTGTACTTTCCCTCCAAATGGATTATGTGCGGCGCGTGATGCTGCAGTGCATCATGCGGAAACGGGAGAAATGATTCTCCAGTCGTTCCCCGCGAACAAGCATTCAGGAGAATATCATGATCAAGACAGGCACCCTTCTCGCCGGCGCATTGATCGCAGTTGTGTCGTTCTCGGCTGTGGCCTCGGCTCAGTCGCTTTCTCGTTACGACCGCCAGCAGCAACGCGCGGACGACATCAAGGAAATGACGACCGATAGCGGCGTGAACACGCTCGACCATCCGCTCGATCAAGCCCCATGGGGCGTCGATGCCGGCCCGAGCCACACGGATCGCCAGTATCAAGGCCTCTATCGCGAGCCCGCACCCCGGCATCGCAAGACAAACCACTAAGCCTTCATTGAAGAGCATTCAAAAAACGCCGTGCGTCCATGGACGCGCGGCCTATTTATCTTTTTATATCCGCATGATTTTACTCAATGTCCATCATCGTCGACGAACAGCCAAAAATTAATCATCGCGACCTCTTACATCGTCGCATGGCTGCTTCACAGAATACACATCGCCAATGATCGGATATTGCAGCGAAACGACCCCAAGCTTTCTGCAGTAGACGCTCTGCTTTCAACGCGAAGCAACCAGCCGTGCCAGTGTTCACTGGCTTATTCATTAAATTTTACAATTACTTCGCACAACGTCTCGCAGGCACATATCTGCCAAAGCGCCATTTAAATTCCTGATTCTGGGTACTACCTCGCAAGCCTGGCGTGCAACGCGCCAGATGGGGGCAAGAGAATCTGTCCAACGGAATTTTCTCTGATCGCCCCCAAGCAATAGCAAGTAGGAGACTCATCATGATCAAGACAGGCATGCTTATCGCTGCTGCGCTGATCGCAGTGGTTTCGTTTTCCTCACCGTCACTTGCACAGAGCCGCTCGCAATACGATGCCGAGCTGCAGCGCCTGAACGACATTCGCCAGCAGACCACTGATGCCGGCACGAACACGATCAACCATCCGCTCGACCGGCCGCGGATGAGCACCAATTATGGCCCGAGCCTCAGGGATCGTCAGCTCCAGGGCATGTATCGCGACAACAACACCGATTACGTCATCATCGAAGACGTATACTGAATCATCGCAACTTAAAGCATGTGAATAGGCCGTGCGCCTCAGGGTGTGCGGCCTATTCATATACAATCGATATTATATACGGCTGATGGTCTTCCCACGCTGAGATCGTCACAACCTCGTACACCGCCGCATGGCTGCGTTCGCAGATGAACATCACCGGAGAGCTTTAATTTTTCGATCCCGTGAATATCTCTGTGGCCTGGCGCTCAGTGGCGCCACGTGAGACGAGAGAAAATCCTTCTCTGATCGCCCTCATG
>JAQGJO010000291.1 GCA_028290595.1 Hyphomicrobiales bacterium
GCCACCTGCGCCGCACCGATATCATCCGCAATCTTTGCAGAGGGCAGAATGTCGCGCAGCGCCGTCACCTCCAGGCACTCCCGCTGCTCGGCAGGCCGACGCCAAGGCGCGCCACGGTCGGGAAGACCTGCGAGGAGACCGGATCGACCGCGCGCGGCGGCAGACCAAGCAATGGCGTCACCCGCTCGATAATGCGCCCCGTCGTTGCGCCCGCGTTATAGGCAGCCGTGCGCGCACCGCCGGTTTCAGGCACGCCTTGCGGTTCGTCGTAAACGGTGAGGACAAGATATTTTGGTTTGTCGGCCGGCAAGATCGCTGTGAACGTGGTGAACACACGATCGTTGGAATAACGCCCGCCGACCACTTTGTTGGCCGTGCCGGTCTTGCCGCCGGGGAAATAGCCGCGCACGTTGATCGTCCGAGCCGAGCCGACTTCGGCGTTCAAGCGCATCAGATACCGCATTTGTTCGCTGGTCTCGGGACGGATGATCGACGGCGCGTTCGCCCGCGCCTCCGCCTCTGTGCGCATCAGGAACGTCGGCTTGATCAATTGACCGCCGTTGATCAGCCCCCCCACCGCCATCATCGCCTGCAAGGGCGCGACGGCAAGACCATGGCCGAAGGCGATGGTCATCGTGTTCAGATCGCCCCAGTTGCGCGGCACGATCGGCTCGGCGCTTTCCGGCAGTTCGGTGCGCATTCTGTCGAGCTGACCGACCTTGCGCAGAAACGCCTTGTGCCCATCCACACCGATCATCAGCGCAATGCGCGCCGTGCCGACGTTGGACGAATAGGTGAAGACTTCAGAAACCGACAAAGTCCGGTTCTGGGCATGGAAGTCGTGGATGGCGAAGCGGCCGTAGCGCAACGCCCCGCGCGCATCGACCTTCGAGTTCACAGTGATCTTGCGAGCATCGAGCGCCATGGCGAGGGTCAGCGCCTTGAACGTCGAACCCATTTCAAACACGCCGACCGTCATGCGGTTGATGCGCGTCGGCTCGAGCGCATCGACCGGATTGTTGGGATCGTAATCCGGCAGTGACGCGAACGCGATCACTTCGCCGGTGTTGACGTCCATGATCGCGGCAGCAGCGGCCTTGGCCTTGTATCTCTCGATGCCTTTGGCGAGTTCGTCACGCACCGCATAGGTTGCCTTGATATCGAGCGACAGTTTGATCGGCTTGAGATCGGCCGCTGTCATCGACAGTCCCGCACTGGCAAGATCGGCAAGGCCTGTACTCGTATCGATATATTTTTCGATGCCGGCGATGCCGATATTGTCCGTATTGGTGAAGCCCAGAACATGCGCGGCCACCGGCCCATTGGGATAGACGCGCTTGTTTTCCGGAATGAAGCCGACGCCCGGCAGGCCGAGACGAAAGACTTCCTCGCGTTCTTTCGGCGAAATGCCGCGCTTGACCCAGACGAAGCCCTTGCGCGAACCAAGCCGCTCGCGCAATTCACGCGCATTGACATCCGGCAGGACGGCGGTCAGCAACTCCACCGCTTCGTCCTTGTCGATGATGCGGCGCGGTTCGGCGAAAACGGAATCGATCTTGATGTCGGTGGCGAGGATATCACCATTGCGGTCGACGATATCGGGACGGGCGCGTGAAACCGCTTCCGTCGCGGCGCGCTTGATGCCGTGCTGCTCGGGCTTGGCGCCGAGCCAGATCAGCTTGCCACCGATGATCGCGAAAACCGCGGTAAAGCCCAGCGTGACGATACGGATACGGCTGCCGCTCTTGCCGATCCGCGTGCCGAAAATGCTGCGCAGGAAGATCGCCAATCGCGCCGAACGCGACGTGGCTTGAGGCGGCTGCACCGTCGCATGCATCTGGTTATGGTCCATCGACAGATCGTCCATGATCAACGCGTCTCCTGGCGTGCACTTGCCGACGGCGCTTGCCGTGCGCTTGCCGACGGCGTCGTCACCCGTATCGAGCCGGTCGTATCGCGCGGCATCGGGGTTGCTTCGCCAAGGCCAAGCAGATCCAGTTTCTTGCCGATGGAATCGACCTTGGCCGCCTTCTCAGGCAGATCCTGCGGCTGCACGATCTGATCGATCGCCAATTGCTTGAGATCGAGATGCTTGTCGGCTAAAGCCTGAATCCGGCCGGGCCTGATGAGATGCGCAAATTCGGCGCGCAGCATGGCGATCGTGTCCCGCTCGCGCTGATTGGCATTCTTCATTTTCACAATCTGCTCGGCGAACAGGATGGTTTCGTATTTGATCGAATAGGCGTAGATCGCCGCGCCGATCAGCGCCAGAATTGCGACGACATTGAGATAACGCAGCATGATGTCAGCCTCGTTTCGGTTCGCGCTGCGGCAGAGCGGTCTGGCTGGCGAAGGCGCCGCGTGCCGGCGACGCTGGCGCCTGCGTGCGCACGCCGACGCGAAGCTTGGCCGAACGGGCGCGCGGATTGCTCCAGGTCTCGGCTTCGCCGGCAACGACAGGCTGCCCGGTCGGCAGATCATAAGCCGCTGGCGGCGGCGCGATTTCGCCCGGCAGCAGTCGCGACTTCGCCCGCCCTCGGTTGGAGCGTTCGGCGAAATATTGTTTGACGATCCGGTCCTCGAGCGAATGGAAGCTGACGACGACGAGCCGGCCGCCTGGCTTGAGCAAGGCTTCTGCGCCAACGAGCGCGCTCACCAGTTCACCCAACTCATCGTTCACGGCGATGCGCAGCGCCTGGAACGTGCGCGTGGCGGGATGGATCTGCGTCGGCTTGGCGGGCGCTGCCTTCTGCACGATCTCGGCCAGAACCCGCGTCGTCAGAATTGGCTCAATGGCACGCCGTTCGACGATGGCCTTGGCGATGCGGCGCGATTGGCGCTCTTCGCCGAAGTAATAGAAAATATCCGCCAGTTCTTCGGCGGTGGCCGTGTTGATGATGTCGGCGGCGCTGCGGCCGCTCTGGCCCATGCGCATGTCGAGCGGTCCGTCGAGGCGGAAGGAGAAGCCGCGTTCGGCTTCGTCGATCTGCATCGACGAGACGCCGATATCGAGAACCACGCCATCGAACTGCGGGCCTGACTCAATTTTGCCAAGCCCAAGCCTGTCGGCAACAGCAACCATCTCGCCGAAACGCGCCTGTTCGAGCATCAGCCGGCCAGCCATCTCGGTGACCAGCGCCTGGCCGTCACGAATGGCCGAGGGATCGCGGTCGAGCGCCAGCAGCCTGACGTCGGCGTGTTGGAGAATCGCGCGGCTGTAGCCGCCCGCCCCAAAGGTCGCGTCGAGGAAAAGTCCGCCGGTTTCGGGCTTGAGCGCGGTCAGCACCGCCTCGAGGAGCACAGGGACATGCCGGGCCAGTCCGCCATCGGGAACCGAAGATTCGTTCCCGCGACCCGACTTCATTCCCCTGCTCCTCGAGGCCGGGGCGTGGCCGCCCCCGCGTGACTGGCGCCGATCTGCTTTCGATGTTCGCGTACCCGGTTTCTGGCCTCGTCCAGATACGCATCGAAGCGCTTCGGCTCCCAGATCTGAAATTTGTATCCCTGGCCGACGAACGTCGCTTCCGCGCCGATCCCCAGCCAGGCCTTCGCCGGCTCCGAAAGAGCGATCCGGCCCTCCGGATCGACCTTCAAAATCTCGCTCGTGCCCAACAGGGCGGTCGAATAGACGTCGTGATCGTCCGTATAGGTCGCGAAACGTCCAAGAACCCCGTCGATCTCCCGCATCAGCGCATGCCCACCGCAGTCGAGGGCCTGCGCGTCCAGCGCGCGATGCACGTAAAGTCCCTCGAATCCATCCTTCGCCAGCACGGTCCTGAAAGAAGCCGGGATGGAGATGCGGCCCTTGCTGTCGAGCCGGTTGGTGAAATTCGAGACGAAACGATCCAACGCGACCACCCGGGAACGCACGCAGCACACACTGCCCGCCCGCAAACCGGCTTTGCGGCAACCCCCATGCCTGCGACTGCAGGCCGGTGGCTCCGGTACGCCAAATCACTGAAACGCGCGGTATGATTTGGGATATCATGGGAAAATATGGGCGTCAACGAAGGATGTGAATCGAAATGGGACGACCCCACTTCACCCTGCATTAGCTATCGTTGACCTTAATGAATGGTTGAGAAGGGCCGATGTTCCCCGTCATTCGTTCAAATGCGAACCAAACGGCTTCGTGACCGAACGGGGTATCGACAGCCATCCTGACAAATTCTAGAGCTAATCGCAGAGCCAGTTGATTTGCCCGGCGGCGAGCGGACACAACTTGCGTAGGGCTTACGCCAGGGCGTGACTAAGTGCGTGAACGAAGGGCATGAACGACGTCGCAATTTCGGCCGCACTCCTTGATCGCAAGGTCAAGACCACGCGCGCGCCCAACGAAATCGACTTCTGGCGCGGCATCGCGCTGGTCTCGATCTTCATGAATCACATCCCTGGCCTGTGGTACGAGAAATTCACGCACAAGAACTTCGGCTATACGGATTCGGCCGAACTCTTCGTTCTGCTGGCGGGCTGGTCATTGCGCATCCTGGTCGACAGCCAGCCGCTGTCGCTGACGCCGTTGCGCTTGTCGTTGCGGCTCGGCGGTCGCGCCGTCTCGCTCTATGCGGCCCAACTCGTCATCACCACCATTGCCATCGCCCTGACGGCGACGGCCGCCCTCATGCTCAACAATGCCCTGATCCTGCAATGGAACAACACCGCAGCAGTGTTCGAAGAACCGGTGACGGCCCATATCGGCATCGTCATTCTCAGCCACCAGCTTGGCTACTTCGACATTCTGCCGCTGTATGTCGTGCTGATGATGATGGGACCGATCATCGGCCTCATCTACCGCTACGCTCCCGCAGTGCTGCTGCCCCTGTCGTTTGCCATATGGGCGGCGACCTTGACCTTCGGCGTCAACATTCCCACCTGGCCGGTTGAAGGCCGCTGGTATTTTAATCCGCTCGCCTGGCAGTTGATCTTTGTCACCGGCTTTGTGCTCGGCGGCCCCGGCACCGTAAAATCCTCGATCGAGCGCTGGAGAGTGCCACTCCGAGTGCTGGGGGGAATCATTGTGATTCTGGGCTACATCGGCACGGTTCAGCTCTGGTTTCCCGAACCACTGGAGGTGCCGGAACCATTTCTGTTCTTTGTCGCCGACAAAACCTTTCTGACCCCGCTTCGCTACTTTCACGCGCTTGGCCTGGTGGCCTTCTTCGGCGGTAGTTTCTGGCTCCTCATCAAGTACCTGCGTCCGATTTGCAGATTCTTTTCCATGCTGGGGAGGAATTCCCTTTACGTCTTCTGTGTAGCCTCGCTTCTTAGCCTGAGTGGGCAGATAGTCAGGTTCGCGATTGCACCAAGCTTGTTGATAGATACAATTGTGGTAATTGTCGGTATTAGCGCGATGAGCGCGACCGCCTGGGTGTCCGAATGGCGAACACGTCTCAGGGATTGAAAGCAGGCCTCTTGGTCGTCGTCGCTCTCGGCTTGGGAACGGCGTGGGCACAACTGTCCCCTGCTCAGCCCCCGGCGACCGCCACCGAGACGACCCCCCCCAGGGACCCCAACGGTGCGGATCCCGCCCCCACAGACCCCTCGGCCAACGGCGTCGTCCAGCATCCGCTCAGCGCCCAATGCGCTGTTCCCAACAAGGAGATCGCGGCGCCGGCCCCCCTGCCCGCCATGATCGCCAAACTCGAAGCCGGCAAGAGCCTGCGCATCCTGGCGATCGGCTCTTCTTCCACCTGGGGCGTCGGCGCGACGTCGCGGCAGACAAACTATCCTTCGCAACTCGAGACCATGCTCGAAAAGTCGATGAAGGATGTGAACGTTGAAATCGTCAATCGCGGCGTCTCCGGCGAGACGACGGAGACCACATCTGATCGCCTGCGCACCGAGGCCGTGCTGATCAAGCCGGATCTCGTCCTCTGGCAATTGGGCACCAACGATGCCGTCCAGCATGTCGATGTCGAGACCTTCGAGCACACCGTTCGCAAAACCATCAAAGCGCTGCGCCGCAAGCAGATCGACGTTGTGCTCGTGGGCCTCCAATATACCCCCCAACTCGCCCGCGACGAGCACTTTACCGCCATTCGTGACGCTTTGAACCGCATCGCGACCGATCTGAACGTGCTTTACGTCAAGCGCTATGCCGCAATGGAATTCATCGCCCGCACCAAAGCCAATATGAAAATGCTCAGCGACGATAATTTCCATCTCAACGATCTGGGCTACCAGTGCATGGCCGAGCACATTGCCCAGGCCGTCACCGCCAACCTGTTCGTCCGCCGCAAGAAGCCGGCGTCCTGACCGCAGCCTGATTTTTTCAAAATCAGCCAGGTCTCGCGATCGGCGGCTCGCGATCGGCGTGACAACTGCCCTCCTTTCACGATCCTCACTGTGCTGGCCTTACGCGCTCAGCGCACGTTGAGTGATGGACTGTTGATCTCCCTGTCACAGACATCACCGTGTCCCTCCGCCAAACTTCTGATAGAAGGCAGAAAAGCCTGACTCAACCTCCATCCCGGCGCCGAGGATGAGGAAGAAGCTTTCGCAACGCCGCCAGCATTCGTGAACGGTGTCCAGAAAATCCCGGAGGAAACATAATGTCGCGTTCGATACCGAGATGGTCGGTGATTTCCGGTTTCCTGTTTGCCGTTGCCTTCCCAGCCGCAGCGTCACACGCACAGTCTGTCAGCGGTTTTTATAAAGGTAAAACGATACGATTGCTGATCGGATTCGGGCCTGGGGGAGGATACGATCTATACGCCCGCATCATTGCACAGCGTATAGGCAAACATATTCCCGGCGATCCTACGATCGTGCCGCAGAATATGCCGGGAGCCGGGAGCCTTTTGGTCGCCAACTATCTCGCCAATGTCGCTGCACGCGACGGCACGGTACTCGGCACTTTTGCCAGCGGCGTTCCCTCCGCGCCCCTCCTCACACCGGAGCAGACCAAGTTCGAGGCGACGTCACTCACCTGGATCGGCAACGCTAACAACGAAGTTCAGATCGACTATGTCTGGCACACCGCACCAACAACAACGCTTGATGGCGCCAGACGGCAGGAGGTTCTTCTTGGTGCCACAGGGCCAGGCTCAGCGTCGGTTGACTTCCCCCTCATGGTCAACTCCATCCTGGGCTTTAAATATAAGTTAGTCACCGGCTACAAAGGCGCGAGTGAAATCAACCTTGCGATGGAACGGGGCGAAGTGCACGGAGCTGCCGGATTAACCTGGGCCGGCGCCCGTTCCATGACACCGGACTGGATCCGCGATAAAAAGATGATTGTCATCGCGCAATATGGCCATACCCGGCATCCAGATTTGCCCGACGTTCCGCTTGTATATGATCTTGCGCAGAATGAAGCAGATCGCCAGGCTTTGAACCTTGTCTTCTCGCGCCAGGAGTTAGGACGGCCATACGCCGCGCCGCCGGCCTTGCCGGCCGACCGAACGCAAGCCCTTCGCGACGCGTTCGATGCCACAATGGTTGATCCTGATTTTCTCGCAGACGCCAAACGGACGGGACTGGATATTCTCCCGATGGACGGCAAGACCGTTGCCAGAACGGTCGCCGAGCTATCCGCAACACCACCTGATGTCGTAAGCCGCGTGCGTGCGATTCTGGCGACGCTGGCGCAATAGCCATCGCCGCCCCTAGCAACGATTGTCCGCGGCGGGATTCTTGATTCCGGTTCTTGCGCGGATAAGAAAGAGCGGCGGATAGTGACGAGATACTAAAACTGGGAGGATTCAAATGGCTGAAAATAAAGGACGGCGCGATACATCGAACGCGCGCCTTGGCGTTTCTCGTCGATCGCTTCTGCGAGGCGGCGCATCTCTCTCAGCAGTATTTGCGGCTCCAGCTATCGCCGATGCTCGCGAAGCTCAGAGCGGAGGGCCACGCGACCGCATCTTGTTGAAAGGCGGAACTATTATCAGCCTCGACCCGAAAGTCGGGGACCTTGTGAAGGGCGACATCCTGATTGAAGGCAAGAAAATTGCTGCTATTGCAGCGAATATCGATGCTCCTGGCGCCCGACGCATCGATGCCTCCAACTCAATTCTCATCCCAGGATTTGTCGACGCTCACAGACACGCATGGGAAGGGCAATTGCGTCGCATCAATCCAAACTCGGCGACATTAGCCAACTATTCGTCAGCAACCCATCTGTCGTTTGGTCAGCACTACAGGCCTGTCGATATGTATGTCGGTAACTTGATAACCGCGCTTGGCTGCATCGATGCCGGCATCACCTGTATTATAGATAACTCCCACAATTCACGCACCCCCGCACATTCCGACGAAGCCATTCGCGCGCTCTCCGAATCCGGCATCCGTGCCGTTCATGCTTCGGGGGCACCGCAGGCCGGAAATTGGGACAAGCAATGGCCTCAGGATCTTGCGAGGTTGCAAAAGCAATACTTCTCCTCAAATGATCAGCTCCTGACCCTGCGTATGTTTTCAGGCCCAAATCGTGAAAACTGGGCATTGGCTCGGCAGTTGGGTTTAAGGATTACGACCGAGTTTACTGGTCCGGCGATGGGCAAATTGCTGGATGGGTTTTCGAACGACAAGCTCCTGGCGGCTGATATCACTTACAACCATTGTGGCGGCTTGCCTGATCAGACATGGGAAATCATCAGAGACTCCGGGGGCAATGTGGACGTCTGCCCGCGCTCGGATACGCAATACGGATTGGGCGAAGGCTTTCCGGCCTTTCAAAAGGCATTGGATCACAAACTGAAGCCCGGCTTCAGCGTGGACAACGAGACGTCGTACAGCACGGACATGTTCATGGAAATGCGGATCGCTTTTCACATTCAGCGAGGCGCTGCCACCAACAGAAAATTCAACGGTGATGCAAACCCGCCATCCCCCGTATCAGTGCGAGACGTGTTGGAATGCGCCACGATCAACGGAGCAAATTGCGCGGGCCTGTCCGACAAAGTCGGCACACTGTCGCCGGGCAAGGAAGCAGATATCGTCATGATCAAGACAGACGATATCAATCTCTATCCTTCGAATAATGCTTACGGCACGGTCGTAGCGGCGGCCGACAGCCGCAATGTAGACACCGTTATTATCGGCGGGAAAATTCGAAAATTCAAAGGCAAGATTGTCGGCCTCGACATGAACCGCGTTCGTCGGATGGCCGATGAATCCCGATCATATCTGTTCGCCAAACAGGGCTATAAGCCGGACATCTTTGCTTCCAGCTTTCAGCTCTGACGCGCGGCACTGATTGCGAGCTCTGAAATGGTGAATGTCCGCGCGCGACGGAGAGGGCGCTCAGACATTCATTCACCTGGCGAGGTCCAACGCGCTTCGATCGTGTCTCGGCGTTGCTATAGACCGCCCACCGCCTTTAACCGTTTTGAGCCTGCCCATTCTTGATATATTTATGGGCTACAGCCCAATCAAAATCGTGGGAAATATTCTTGCGCTGCAGCGCAGGTTAGTATAAAGATATCTTTATGTCTTTGTGTGACCGAGTGGCATGACCTCCGATACCGCCCCCCTTTCCGTCGTTCTCGGCGCCCTGGAAGCCGGTGGTGAGACCACGCGCCTGCGCCTTCTGGCTTTGCTGGCAGAGGCCGAGATCACGGTCACCGAGCTTGTCGCCATCCTCGGCCAGTCGCAGCCGCGGATTTCCCGTCACCTCAAATTGTTATCGGAAGCCGGCCTGATCGACCGGCACCGCGAGGGCGCCTGGGCGTTTTTCCATCTGGCGCAATCGGGCGCTATGGCTGCGCTTGCCCGCGATATTCTCGGCCGCATCGATCCGACCGATCAGCAGCTTGCCTCCGATCGCACCCGGCTGGCCGAAGTTCGCCGCACCCGCGCCGAACAGGCGGCGCGCTATTTCGCCGAACAGGCCCCCAACTGGGACGTCATCCGCTCCCTGCATGTCTCCCAGGAACAGCTCGAGGCGGCGATCCAGGACATTATCGGCAAGCAGCGGATTCACGCCGTGCTCGATCTCGGCACCGGCACCGGCCGCATGCTCGAACTGCTGGCGCCGCAAGCCGAGCGCGCCGTCGGCGTCGATCTGTCGACCGCCATGCTCGCCGTCGCCCGCGCCGGCATCGACAAGGCCGGCCTGCGCAACGTGCAGCTTCGTCAGGGCGACATCTATGCCCTGCCGGTCGAGCGCGACAGCTACGACCTCGTGCTCATCCATCAGGTGCTGCATTATCTCGACGATCCGCTGCGCGCGTTACGCGAAGCCGCGCGCACCATGCGTCCCGGCGGACGGCTTATCGTCGTCGACTTCGCGCCGCACATGCTGGAATTCCTGCGCGCCCAGCATGCCCATCGCCGTCTTGGATTCTTGCGCGAGGAAATCGAGCAGATGATGCGCGAGGCCGGGCTTGAAAATGTCGCCTATCGCAGCCTGACGCCGCGCACCCGCGATCCTGAAAAGCTGACCATGTCCATATGGGTCGCCCGCGACCCACGCCTGCTGTCCGACCTTGTCCCCGTAACCGTGAGCATCGCCTGATGAGCGCCGACATCTCCCGTCTCAGCCGCACCGGCAAACGCCCGATCCGCGTCTCCTTCGAATTCTTTCCGCCGAAGACAGACGAGATGGAAACCAGCCTCTGGCACGCGATCGAACGGCTGGCGCCCATCGGCCCGAGCTTCGTCTCGGTCACCTATGGCGCCGGCGGATCGACGCGCGAGCGCACCCACGCCACCGTCGCGCGCATGCTGAGGGAAACCAGCCTCAAGCCGGCCGCGCATCTCACCTGCGTCGCCGCAACCAAGGAGCAGGTCGACGATGTGGTGCGCGCCTATCACGATGTCGGCGTGCGCCATATCGTGGCCTTGCGTGGCGACCCCACCGGCGGCATCGGCTCAACCTACGAGCCTCACCCCGGCGGCTATGAGACATCGACGGCTCTGGTCGAAGGCATCCGCCGCATCGGCGATTTCGAAATCAGCGTTTCGGCCTATCCGGAAAAACATCCCGAAAGTGCCAGCCTCGACGCCGACATAGATGTCCTCAAGGCGAAGATCGACGCGGGCGCCACGCGCGCGATCACCCAGTTCTTTTTCGAGAACACCGCTTATCTGCGTTATCTCGACCGCGTCCGCGCCGCAGGCATCGATATTCCCATCGTGCCCGGCATCGTGCCGGTCGAACATTTCAAGCAGACCGCGTCTTTCGCCAAAAAGACCGGCGCGCATGTGCCGCAATGGCTGGCCGACCGTTTCGAGGGTCTCGATGACGATCCCGCCACGCGGCGCCTAATCGGCGCCGCGGTCGCCGCCGAACAGGTGCTCGATCTCGTCGATCACGGCGTCGAGGACTTTCATTTCTACACGATGAACAAGCCCGATCTGGTTTTCGCCATCTGTCATCTGCTGGGCCTGCGCCCGCAACTCGCGCAACAGGCCGCGTAACATGAGCATTGCATCGACACGCCAGCGTAACGGCGCCGAAATCCGTGAAGCTATCCGTAACGCTGCCAGCGAACGCGTCCTCGTGCTCGACGGTGCCATGGGCACGATGATCCAGGATCTGAAGCTCGACGATGCCGGCTTTCGCGGCGAACGCTTCCGCGACCATCCCCGCGACGTGAAGGGCAACAACGATCTTCTGATCCTCACCCAGCCTGATGCGATCCGCGAAATCCATCTGCAATATTTTCTCGCCGGCGCCGATATCTGCGAGACCAACACATTCTCGTCCACCTCGATCGCCCAGGCCGACTATGGCTGCGAGGCCTATGTCCACGAACTCAATTTCGAAGGCGCGCGCCTTGCCCGCAACGCCGCCATCAAGGCGGAAGAAAAGGACGGCCGCCGCCGCTTCGTCGCCGGCGCGCTGGGCCCCACCAATCGCACCGCCTCAATCTCGCCCGATGTCGGCGATCCCGGCTTTCGCGCCGTCAGCTTCGATGAATTGCGCGCCGCCTATGCGGAAGCAGCCGTCGGCCTGATCGAGGGCGGCAGCGACCTGCTGCTCATCGAAACCATTTTCGACACGCTCAACGCCAAGGCCGCCTGGGCCGGCATCTGCGATGCCTACGCCACGACTGGCCTCGAACTACCCGTCATGCTGTCGGGCACGATCACCGATCTTTCCGGCCGCACGCTCTCGGGGCAAACACCGGAAGCGTTCTGGAACTCGCTAGCCCATATCAAGCCTGTCGCCGTCGGCCTCAACTGCGCGCTCGGCGCGCGCGAAATGCGCGCCCATATCGCCGAACTGTCGCGCATCGCCGACACGCTCGTCTGCGCCTATCCTAACGCCGGCCTGCCCAATGAATTCGGTCTCTACGACGAGAGCCCGGAATATATGTCCGCCATGCTCGAGGAATTCGCCAAGGCCGGCATCGTCAACATCATTGGCGGCTGCTGCGGCACGACGCCGGACCATATCGCCGCCTTCACCAAAGGCGTGCAAGGCGTCAAGCCGCGCAGCATACCGAAAGTCACACCGCTGCTGCGCCTCTCGGGGCTCGAGCCTTTCACGCTGACCAGCGACATTCGCTTCGTCAATGTCGGCGAGCGCACCAACGTCACCGGCTCGGCGCGCTTCCGCAAACTGGTCAAGAATGGCGAATATGCAGCCGCGCTCGATGTGGCGCGCGATCAGGTCGCCAATGGCGCGCAGATCGTCGACGTCAATATGGACGAAGGCCTGCTCGATTCAAAGAAGGCGATGGTGACGTTTCTGAATCTCATCGCCTCCGAGCCCGATATCGCTCGCGTGCCGCTGATGGTGGATTCGTCCAAATTCGACGTCATCGAAGCCGGCCTGAAATGCATCCAGGGCAAGGCCATCGTCAATTCCATCTCGATGAAGGAAGGCGAAGAGAAGTTCATCACCGAGGCGCGCAAGGTGCGCCTCTATGGCGCCGCCGTCGTCGTCATGGCCTTCGACGAACAGGGTCAGGCCGACACTTACGAGCGCAAGATCGCGATCTGCACCCGCGCCTACGAAATCTTGACAAAACAGGTCGGCTTCCCGCCTCAGGACATCATCTTCGATCCGAACATCTTCGCCATCGCGACCGGCATCGAAGAACACAACGGCTATGGCGTCGCCTTCATCGAGGCGACGCGCGACATTCGCCGCACCCTCCCCCATGCCCATATTTCCGGCGGCGTGTCGAACCTGTCGTTCTCGTTCCGCGGCAACGAGCTGGTGCGCGAGGCCATGCATTCGGTGTTCCTCTACCACGCCATCTCCGTCGGCATGGACATGGGCATCGTCAACGCCGGCCAATTGCAGATCTACGAGAAGATCGACCCGGAACTGCGCGAAGCCTGCGAGGACGTCGTCCTCAATCGCCGTCCCGACGGCGCCGACCGGCTGCTCGCCATCGCCGAGCGCTTTCGCGGCGCCGGCACCGAAGCGAAAGGCAAGGATCTCGCTTGGCGCGACCAGGCTGTCGACAAGCGCCTTGAACATGCACTCGTCAACGGCATCACCGAATTCATCGACGACGACGTCGAGGAAGCCCGCCTCGAAGCTACGCGCCCGCTCGATGTCATCGAAGGCCCGCTGATGGCCGGCATGAACGTCGTCGGTGACCTGTTCGGCGCCGGCAAAATGTTTCTGCCGCAGGTCGTGAAGTCGGCGCGCGTCATGAAACAGGCCGTGGCCAAACTCATGCCTTATATGGAAGCCGAGCGCCTCGCCAACGGCGGCAAAGGGCGCTCCACGGCTGGCAAGGTGCTGATGGCCACCGTCAAGGGCGATGTGCACGACATCGGCAAGAACATCGTCGGCGTCGTGCTCCAGTGCAACAATTACGAAGTCATCGATCTCGGCGTCATGGTGCCGGCGAAAAAGATTCTCGACACCGCCAAAGAACAGAACGTCGACATCATCGGCCTTTCCGGCCTGATCACGCCGTCGCTCGACGAAATGTGCTTCGTCGGCAGCGAGATGGAACGTGAGGGCTTCGATATTCCGCTGCTCATCGGCGGCGCGACGACGAGCCGTGTCCACACCGCCGTGAAGATCCATCCGACCTACCAGCGCGGCCAGGCGATTTACGTCACCGATGCGAGCCGCGCCGTCGGCGTCGTCTCCGCCCTGCTGTCGCCAACGACGCGCGAGCAATATGTCGAGAACATTCGCGGCGAATATCGCAAGGTCGCCGACGCCCATGCCCGCTCGGAATTGGACAAACAACGCCTACCCATCGAACGCGCCCGCGCCAATGCGATGAAACTTGACTGGCAGACCTATCAGCCGCCGAAGCCCACCTTCCTCGGCACGCGGGTTGTCTCGAATTACAGTGTCGCCGAACTGGTCGAGTATATCGACTGGACGCCGTTCTTTCAGACCTGGGAACTCAAGGGCCGCTATCCCGCCATCCTTGAGCATCCCGAACAGGGACCGGTGGCCCGCCAGCTTTTCGAAGATGCGCAGAACATGCTGGCCCGCATCGTCGAGGAGCGCTGGTTCAATCCGAAGGCGGTCATCGGCTTCTGGCCAGCCAACACCGTCGGCGACGACATCCGCCTCTATCAGGGCGAATCGCGCAGTGATGAGCTCGCCACCTTTCACACCTTGCGCCAGCAATTGCAGCGCCGCGACGGCCGGCCCAATATGGCGCTGTCGGATTTCGTCGCGCCCAAAGCGAGCGGCAAGGCCGACTACATCGGCGGCTTCGTCGTCACCTCAGGCGCAGAAGAAGAAAAGATATCGGAGCGTTTCGCCAGAGCCAATGACGACTACGCCTCGATCATGGTGAAGGCCTTGGCCGACCGTATCGCCGAAGCTTTCGCCGAGCGCATGCACGAGCGCGTGCGCCGCGAATTCTGGGCCTATGCGCCCGACGAAGTGCTCACCAATGAACAGCGCGTGGCCGAAGAATATAGCGGCATCCGGCCGGCGCCAGGCTACCCTGCCCAGCCCGATCACACCGAGAAAGAGACCCTGTTCGAACTGCTGCAGGCCGAGCGCCGCGTCGGCGTGAAGCTGACGGAGAGTTTCGCCATGTGGCCCGGCTCATCCGTCTCGGGCCTCTATCTCTCTCACCCGGACTCGCATTATTTCGGCGTCGCCAAGGTGGAGTACGATCAGGTTTGCGACTATGCGGCGCGCAAGAACATGAGCGTTGCCGACGTCGAGCGTTGGCTCTCGCCCATCCTCAACTACGATCCGGCGAGCACGGCGCGCCAAGCAGCGGAGTAGACAGCTACCAGGGCAGCGACTGCCCGGCATAATTACCGAACGCGCCGCTCGTCTTGAGATCAAGCGCTGCGATCTGCTGCAACAGGCCTTTGGCGCTCGTCTCGACGGTGAGCGCCGCCGACGGGCCGCCCATGTCGGTCTTCACCCAACCGGGCGAAAGAATGCCGACCGCCACGCCCTTCGATTTGAGATCCTGCGCCAACCCAAGGAACAGCCGGTTCACCGCCGTCTTCGAGGTGCAATAGGCCATCTTGGACGTGTCGCCATAGGTGAACGAGCCCATCATGCTCGAAATGACGATGACCTTGCCTTTCGCTGACTCAAGATTCGGCAGAAACGCCTTGGTCACCCGCAGCGGCGCGACGGTGTTGACCGCCAGAACCCGCGTCAGCACATCGAAATCCATGTCGAGCGGCGATTGCGGATCGTCGCCCATCACGCCCGCATTGTTGATGAGCACGTCGATCGGGTTGGTGCCGATGCGCGCCTTCGCGGTGGCGATCGAATTGGCCTGCGTCACATCCATCGGCACGATCTCGATGTTGTCCTGGTTTGCCGCGGCAAGCTTCGACAGATCATGCGCTTTGCCAGGCCCGCGGCAGACGGCGTAAACATAATGGCCGGCAGCTGCCGCCTGTCGCGTCAACTCAAGCCCGATGCCGCGGTTGGCGCCGGTGATGAAATAGGTCGCCATACAACTCTCCTAAAAAACTGTAGGTCCGCAGCATCTCACACGATGGCCGGAGGCTCCAGCGCGGCAATGAGATTGCGCAAGGTGAGAATGGTCGACCCATCGGCGACCCCATCGACGCGCGACGGGCGGAAATGCCGCTGGAAGGCCGCCACGATCTGCTCGGTCTGCGCATCGAACACGCCGTTCACCGTCGCGCCGTAGCCATACATGGCAAGCATCGCCTGCAGTGCCTCGACCGGCTGGCCCTCGTCGCCCAGCGCAAGAAAACGCCCGCCCGAGATCGGCGCCGGCTCCACCCAATGGCCGATGCCCTCCGTATAGAGCCTGGCCCACGGAAAATGTTCGCCCGGATCGATCTTGCGGCCCGGTGCGATATCGGAATGGGCGAGAATGCGCTGCGGCACGATGCGCCGGCGCTCGATGATGTCGCGGCACAGCGCGATCACCGCATCGATCTGCACGTCCGGAAATGCCGGCAGGCCGCCGTCATGGCCGGCATTGGCAATCTCGATGCCGATTGAATGCGAGTTCATGTCGGTGATGCCGGCCCATGACGAGCGGCCCGCATGCCAGGCGCGCTGCGCCTCGGCGACGAGCTGCATGATGCGTCCATCTTCGAAGATCAGATAATGACTGGACACCTGTGCGACAGGATTGATCAGCCATTGCAGCGCCTGCCCGCCGGGATCGACGCGCCAGGCCGCTTCCGCGTCGCCGAGCCGCAGGCCGGTGTAGTGCAGGATGATGGAATCGGCATCGTCGCACCCATTGCGCACACCGAAATTGGGCGATGCCTGGATGCCGGAAACAAGAAAGCTATCGGGCGCGAATTCGCTCATGCCCGATAGCTAGCCTCAATCTGCGCTGTTGAACAGCACACCGTCCATTCAGGTCCTAGTAATAGGCCAGGCAGACGCGGTTGCCGTAATAATCATAGCCGACCCTCGCGCAGCCGCCGGGCTGCGGCGTGGTGGCAGCACCAACGACTGCACCACTCGCTCCACCGATCGCCGCGCCAGCCAGCGCGCCACCCGGACGTCCCGTTACGGCGGCGCCGACGAGAGCGCCGCCAGCAGCGCCGAGCAGGGCGCCGCCGACGGCCCGATCACCCGGGTCGTAGCTATTGCACGCCGCCAGCGACAAAGAGGAAGCCAGAACCGCAACCGTGAGAATAACTTTTTTCATCATCAGTCTCCTGAAAAATAAACTCAACCTAAAGCCTGATTGCAACCTGGCGGTTTCAGCCCGGCCATTCGCCCCAACGCTTTCAATGCGCGCCAGGTGAATTCGCTCCAATCCGTTCAAACTCAACCGCATGGATACTCCATGCACTCCAATTTCTCCAACCAAATGGGCGATTTGGAGGCGGCGAAGACTTCGTCTTCAGGGTTTGGTTTCGAAAAAGACAATCGTGGGCAATAGTTACCTTACTTGATAACGATTCAAAATCGGTTGGCGGACTTTTCGATCTGCTCTAGCATGAGCGTTAATGGACGGCCGTCAACGAGCCGCCTGGCGACGGGAGGTCGAATCGTGCGCAAGGAAGAAAACGAAATTCTCACCAAAATTGGGCCGGGCACGCCGTGCGGCGCCATGTTGCGGCATTACTGGTGGCCCGTGACATGCACGGGTTACGTCGGCAAGCGACCGATGAAGATCAAACTGCTCGGCGAGGAGTTCGTCCTGTTCCGCAAACCGGACGGTCAGTTCGGCATGCTGGATCTCCACTGCGCGCACCGCGGCGCCTCGCTCGAATTCGGCAGGGTCGAAGCCAACGGCCTGCGCTGCTGCTATCACGGCTGGCTCTATGACGAGAAAGGCAATTGCCTCGATCAGATGTGCGAGCCCGGCGGCGGCCAGCATCGCGGCAATTACAAGCAGGGCGCTTATCCGGTGATCGAAAAATCCGGTCTCGTCTTCGCCTATATCGGTCCCGGCGAACCACCGGCATTTCCGAAATGGGACGTGCTCTTCGACGACAATTGCAACAAGGTCGTCCACGGCCGCGACGCCCACGGCAACTGGCTGCAGCGCGCCGAGAATATGCTCGATGCGCTGCATGTCATGTGCCTGCACGGCAGTCTCTATCCCGAACTGGCCGAGGAACGCCCGCACAGGCTGGATTTCGACGAGACCTGGTATGGCATCGACATGCATCTCGACTATCCCAATGGCATCAGGGACCGCCATCACTATATGTTTCCGGCGCTCAACCGCATTCAGGTCTGCCGCGTCGGCCAGCGTCCGCACCAGTTCATCCAGTGGGTCGTGCCGCATGACGACACGCATTGCACCACGTTCCAGATCTGGGCGTCTGAAGGCGATCCGCCGCCTTACAAGATTAAGAACGGCGCGTTTCAGAAGACCGAGCCCGGCGACTTCAAACGCGTCGAAGATGAATGGTGGGGCCTCTGGGAACGCGATCAGGACGACGCGGCCATCGAGAGCCAGGGCTTGATTACAGATCGCACGCGCGAACATCTGGCGACTTGCGATGTCGGCATCGTCAAGATGCGGCGCATGGTGCTGGCGTCGATCGATGCCGTGGCCAAAGGCCAACCGCCGGTCGGCGCAATCCCGCCACATGACGGCATCATTGAACTGGAAACCTATAAGACCGAGCTCGGCGACAATCCCGAACAGATCCGCCGGCCCGACGACGGCCGCAAGCTCGAGATCATCGCGCCCTACGACGTCGCCAAATAAGCAAGCACGAGAGACGGCCGTTACGGAGCCGCCTCCGAAAAACTGAAACGTCCTGGGAGGGAACGTCAATGCCGATTCATTCGACACGTCGCTTAGCGCTGCGCCTCGCGTGCATACTGGGCGTCGCCGCCTTGTCGGCCGCGCCTGTTGCTTATGCCGCCGATCCGAATTATCCGACGCGACCCATTCATATCATTCACGGATATCCTGCCGGCGGTGGCGCTGACGTCATCGCACGTCAGTTTATCGCCAGCCTTCAGTCGGCATCGGGCAAGACCTTCGTGCTCGATAACAAGCCAGGCAATGCGGGCAATGTCGCCATTGGCATCGCCGCCACCGCCAAGCCCGACGGCTACACCATGGTCATTGGCTCCAGTTCCAACATGGTCGGCGCACGCTTCTTCTACAAAGACGTCACCTTCGATGTCTTCCGCGATTTCGTCCCCGTCGGTTCCTTTCTCGAAGGCACATTCGTTTTAGTGGCGCGCAATGAAACGCCGGCGAATTCGGTGGACGATCTGGCCAAATGGCTCAAGTCGCGGCCGCAGAACAGGTTCGGGTTTTCAAATCAGCTCACCCAACTCGCCGGCGAATATTATAAGTCAAAAACTGGCGTCATCGCCGAACCTGTCGCCTACAAGGCCGCTACCGAGGGCTATCCGGACCTGCAGAACGGGCTCCTTGAATTCATGGTCGCAGACGGCACAACCTCGGCCGGACCGGTCAAGAACGGCAAGTTCAAGGCGATCGCGGTGATGACGGGCGAACGTCATCCGGCCTTTCCAGGCGTGCCGACCATGCGCGAACTTGGCTACGCGGACGCCGATTTCTCGACCTGGTGGGCGATGTACATGCCCGTCGGCGTCGATCCGGAGATCGCCGCCACAATGGAAAAATGGGTTCTGGCGGCGACGAAAGACCCGGCTCTGATCAAATTCATGCATGAATCCGGCAATGCGCCGCTGCATGACGACGCCAAGGCAACCCGCGCCCACATTGAACGAGAGCTGGAGCGCTGGCCGCCACTGGTGAAAGCCGCCGGAATTCAGCCGCAATAAGACCGGCCAAAATCGACAGCCTTGGCGCATTCACGCTTTCAACCTGGACAAATGTATTCTAGGGCTTCTCCGCCAGTCGGCTGGACGGCCGCTGCCGCAAGGCAGAGGAAAGTCCGGGCTCCACGGAGAAACGGTGCCGGATAACGTCCGGCGGGGGCGACCCCAGGGATAGCGCCACAGAGATCGAACCGCCTGCACGGGGGCAACCCCATCCGCAGGCAAGGGTGAAAAGGTGCGGTAAGAGCGCACCGCGCGGCCGGCAACGGGCGTGGCATGGCAAGCCCCACCGGGAGCAAAACCGAATAGGGGCGGCATGGACTCGCAAGAGTCCGGGTCCATCTCCGGATCGTCGCCCGGGTTGGTTGCTCGAGGCGGCTGGCAACAGCCGTCCCAGAGGAATGGCCGTCACGTCGCTGCGCGCAAGCGCAGCGGCCCTACAGAACCCGGCTTACAGGCCGGCTGGCTCCTGCCTTCTTCCTGCCCTCGTTTTACATCGGTCCCTTGCGTGGGCACATAGACTTATCCGGCCAGACATGCGAAGAGCTACCAGGTTTTACCGCTGAAGCATGCACGTCATGTCAAGCGGACGCGCGCTAGGCGGCACAGAAGTGTCGCACCAAGCTAAAGCGCAAGAGGAACGCCGGAGTGGTGATGTCATTGGCCGGACGAATGAGCGGGAGAGCTTCGTCAAGCTCCAGGCCATATGCCTGGATCGTTGGCGTTTTGCTCGTGCTCGTCGCTCTGGTCGGCCTGCAATTCGA
>JAQGJO010000043.1 GCA_028290595.1 Hyphomicrobiales bacterium
ACGATTGAAGACAAGCAAAAGGCCGCGCGAGCGCGGCCTTGGTCTTGGTGTGGCAATCGCCGAAAGCGAGCTTAGAGGTTGCCCGCGATGGTGTTGAATTGCCCGGCAACCTTCGTGCCGAGGGTCGTGACGGCGCCGATGATCACGACGGCGATCAGGCCGGCAATGAGACCGTATTCGATCGCAGTTGCGCCGGATTCGTTCTTGAGAAACTTCTTGATAAGCGACATGGGATGTCCCCCGGATTTATGCGCAGTTCAGAATGGCTTTCATGCAATTTCAATTTGCGCGACACATTGCATGAAAGCGGAGCCCGCTGCTCTGAGCGGGCTCCGTTATCGTCTTGGGCGAACTTAGAGGTTGCCGGCGATGGTATTGAACTGGCCGGCAACCTTGGTGCCAAGGGTGCGGACAGCGGTGATGATGACGACGCCGATGAGACCGGCGATGAGGCCGTATTCGATCGCGGTCGCGCCGGATTCGTTACGGATGAACTGGGAAAAAAGCTTCACGGCACTGCTCCTTAGATCTTCGACAAAACCGCCCAGCGCTCCAACGGCCCGCGGTTGATGCGAATATGATCGCGACCTCTAAAAGGGGTATTAATGCGATCTCACACACTCCAGCGACGGCCCGGCAATATCGGCTTTTCGGCTTGTTAAAATATCGATCGCATACCGCCATACCTGCGAAAGGGTGAAGGTCCGCCATTTCATCCCGGCTGCATCAACACATTGAAATTATTGAATAATAAAAGCCATGTCGATATCCGACGGAAATCTAAAATCGTCAGCGATTAGAGGCGTTTATTCAAATTTGAATGAAAAAAACGAAGCGTTAACGACATTTCGAACAGTCTTTAAGACAAGCTGTATGGACAGTTTTCCGCCGCTGCCGGGCAAGAATCAGCCGACTGTGCGCCGTTTTAACCGCGCGTCAGCGCAGAACCTGCGCCAGAAACAGCCGCGTGCGTTCCTGCTGAGGATTCGAGAAAAAGCGCTCGGGCGTGTTGGCCTCGACGATTTCACCGCGATCCATAAATACAATCTTGTCAGCTACTTCACGAGCGAAGTTCATCTCATGCGTGACGCAGATCATGGTCATGCCGTCCTTTGCAAGCTGCATCATGGTGTCGAGGACCTCCTTGACCATCTCGGGATCGAGGGCCGAAGTCGGCTCATCGAACAGCATGATTTTCGGCGACATGCATAGCGCGCGGGCGATGGCGACGCGCTGCTGCTGGCCGCCGGAGAGTTGCAGCGGGTATTTATTGGCCTGTTCGGGAATGCGCACGCGCTCGAGGTAATGCATCGCGATGGCATCGGCCTCCGCCTTCGGCAGCCGGTTCACCCAGACCGGCGCCAGCGCGCAATTTTCCAGCACGGTGAGATGCGGAAACAGATTGAACTGCTGGAACACCATGCCGACATCGCGGCGCACCGCGTCGATGCGCTTCAGATCTTCGACGAGTTCGATGCCATCGACGATAATGCGGCCGCGCTGATGCGCCTCGAGCCGGTTGATGCAGCGGATCAGCGTCGACTTGCCCGATCCCGACGGCCCGCAGATGACGATCTTCTCGCCTGCCCTCACCGCCAGGTTGATGTCCTTGAGCACATGGAACTTGTCGAACCATTTATGCACGCCGATCATCTCGATGGCGTTGGCGTTCGTCACCTGCCTCGGTCGGAAATCTGTGGCAGTGGCCATGCAGGAGGTTCCCTATCTCTAACGTTTTCGCCCGGCTCCGCGCCGCCGCTCCATCATCTGCGAATAACGCGACATGGCGAAGCAGAAGACGAAATAGAACGCGGCGGCGAAAATATAGCCGGTGGCCGAAATGCTCGGCCCGGCCCAGACGGGATCCAGACGCTGGATATCCACCGCCCTCAGGAAATCGAAAATGCCGACGATGGCGACCAGCGTCGTGTCCTTGAACAAAGCGATGAATGAATTGACGATGCCGGGAATGACCGCCGTCAGCGCCTGCGGCAAAGCCACCAGCATCATCATGCGGCGCCAGTTGAGGCCGACCGCCATCGCCGCCTCATACTGGCCACGCGGTACCGCCTCCAGGCCGCCGCGCACGACTTCGGCCATATAGACCGAGGCGAACAGCGCGACGCCGATCAACGGCCGCAGCAACCGGTCGGGCGACCAGGCTTCGGGCACGAACAGTGGCAGCATCGTATTGGCCATGAACAGCACGGTGATCAGCGGCACGCCGCGGACAATTTCGATCAGCGCGATCGACAGAAACCGCATGATCGGCAGGCGCGAGCGCCGGCCCAGCGCCAGCAGGACGCCGCACGGCAGCGAGAACACGATGCCGACGCTTGCCACCAGCAGGCTGACGAAAATACCGCCCCACTTGTCAGTGTCGACGAACGTCAGGCCGAGAAGGTTCCAATACGTACCGACAACAAACCATCCGACCAGAAACAGAAGCAGGATGCCGAACCCGATCCGCCGCAGGGCCAGAAGCAGGATGCCCACGAACGCGATGCCGCTGGCAGCCTTGAACGCCCACCATTCTGTTTTCGACCCCACCTCTGGCAGCAACGAAGCGGGAAACGGCGTCCGGCCCGTCAGCAGACCGAAGCTGATGATCGGAAAGATGGCGAAGAACAGGACAGCCGCAAGGCCTTTGCCTTTCGCCGCCGGCCACAGCAGCCAGACCGCCAGTATGGCGCCCGACGCCATGACGGTGTTGACCCGCCAGAGCTGATCGCGCGGATAGGCGCCATAAGTGAAGAAGGTCAGCTTGGCGTTGACATAGGCCCAGCAGGCGCCGGCGCCCGGTGCCCGGCACGGTTCGCCATCGCTCGCCGACCAGATGGCGTCGATGAAGAGATAGCGGATCAGGCCCGGCAGAAACCAGACCAGCAGCAGCAGGCTGCCCAGGGTGAGGAAGGCCGACAGCGGCGACGAGAACAAGTTCTGCCGCATCCACCCCCAGGTGCCGCGCATCATCAGCGGCGGCGGCAGATCCGGCGAGGGTTCGAACGGCGATGAACGGATGTCGGGAACGCCCATGTCAGCGCTCATGCAAGGCCATGCGCCGGGCGTAGAGATTCATCGCCAGGGACGTGACCAGGGAAATCGCCAGATAGACCGCCATCGTAATGCTGACGACCTGCACGGCAGCGCCGGTCTGATTGAGCACCGTGCCGGCGAAAATCTGGATGAGATCAGGATAGCCGATGAAGACCGCCAGCGACGAGTTCTTCAGCAGATTGAGATATTGGTTGGTCAGCGGCGGGATGATGATCCGTAGCGCCTGCGGAACGACGACCAGCCGCAAGGTGTCGCCACGGCGCAATCCAAGCGCCTGCGCCGCCTCGGTCTGGCCGCCCGGCACCGCACTGACCCCTGCCCGCACCACCTCGGCAATGAACGAAGCCGTGTAGAGCGAAAGCCCCAACACCAATGCCACGAGTTCGGGAATGA
>JAQGJO010000303.1 GCA_028290595.1 Hyphomicrobiales bacterium
CGGCGGCGGCATCTATGCCGTGAGCTATTTCATCGGTCTCGTGCTGCTGATGCGCTTCAAAATCCGTCGTTTTTTGTCGGCGCCATGGGAGCATGACATTCTTGCGAGGCAACACGCATGACACTCATCTCTGAGTCGCTTGCTTTGCAATCATCGAGCGCCCGCATGGAACCGGCCGACCACCGGCGCGAAACATCGTCGGGATCAGTCGAGCAAATCCAGCGCGGCCAGAAGCCGCTCGTCCTCATCAATCACCTCGTCGAGCCGCCGGGCCGCATCACCGGCATCACGCGCTATGCCTTCGGATTGATAGAAGCCCTCGTTGCGCGCGGAACCTACCGTTACGCGCTGGCGACCGCCTTCTCGCTCGAGCAATTGCCCGAACCCCTGGCGAACGGCCTGGACCGCATCCTGACCTTTCCCTATGTCGAATCGACACCACTCAATTTCATCCGTCAGCACGCCATGCTGAAGGCCGCGGCAAGCGAAGTCAGTCCGCAGTTGATCTATGCGGTCAATTCCATGTGCCCGTCGGTCAATGGCCTGCCGTCGATTATCACCGCGCATGATCTCTATATGAAGACCCTGCCGGACATGTATCCGTTCCGTTATCGTGTGTGGTGGTCGCTGTTCTTCAACCGGGCCGCGCGGCAGGCGGCGCGGATCGCCTGCGTCTCCCGCAATACGCAAAGCGACGTCGTCCGCTTTTATCCCTCGGTCGGCGCCAAGACATGTCTTGTTTCCGGCGCCGGCGTGCTCGCACGGGAACCCGTAGCGTCCGCCCAGCCAGACCAGGTGCGCGCACCCTATATCCTGCTTCTCGGCAATCTCACCCCCAACAAGAACGCCGGCTTTCTCGTCGCCGCGCTCAAACTGCTGCGGGCGAAAGGCGTCACCATCAACGCTTATCACGTCGGCCGCGACGCCTTTGGCGCGCTGAACGATGCCGACGGTGTGATCCAACAGCTCGGCAGCGTCGACGATGCCCGGCTCGACTCTGTTCTCGGATCGGCTCGCGCGCTCATCGCCTGTTCGTCCTACGAGGGCTTCGGGCTTCCCATCATCGAGGCGCATGATCGCGGCGTGCCCGTCATCGCCTCCGATATCCCTGTGTTCCGCGACGTTGCCGGCGACGGCGCGCTCTTCGTTCAGCTCGGCGATGTGGCTGGTTTCGCTGCCTCGATCGAGGCGATGATCTCAAACGACGCCCTGCACACTGGTCTAAGAGCCGCTGCCCGTATCAATGCGAAGCGCTACACCTGGGACAGTTCCGCCGCCGCAGCAGAGGCGCAGATCGCTGCTCTTGTGCAGGTCCAAGGCTGATTTGGCGCCAAAGAGCCGCGCTTTAGCCAAATCCTGAAACAAAATTAACCTTTCTGAAATATTAACGCCCCACCTTGTCATTCGGCCGCAGTCATCGGGCCGTATGCTCGACACTGGGACGTTTGGGATCTGGTTGAGATGGAAAGAAGAGGCGAACCGGCTCATCTGGATGCTGCCGAGTGGTTTGCCGCTGCTCCTGGTGCGGAACGCGCGTCCCCGCCCATGCGTGTCTTCGAACTGCGCGATTTCACCGCCGTTGTCTCCAAGCGCTGGAAATTGATCGCCATCTGCGTCGCGGCCTGCGCGCTGGCCGCCGGCGCCTATGGCCTTACGTCGCCCAAGCGTTACATCGCCAACTCGGAAATCCTCATCGACACCCGCGGCCTCAAGATTGTCGACGGCGACGTCAATCAGCGATTCGAAAATGCTGAAACCCTGAATGCCGATCTTGAAAGCCAGATCCGCATCATGAGCTCAGGTTCCGTCCTGCGCGGCGTCGCGGAACGGGAAAATCTCGCTTCCGATCCGGATTTCGTCGCCCGGCCCGGCATACTGGGGCGGCTCAAGGCGCTTGTCACCGGCCAGCCGCCCGGCCCTCGTGATCCTGAGGGCGCAGCGGTCAGCGTGCTGGACAAGACCGTCACGATCCGTCGCTCGGAGAAAAGCTTCGTTGTCGATATCTCCGCTTCCGCCAGCACGCCGGAAAAGGCTGCCCGCATCGCCCAGGCTATTGGCGAAGTCTACATCGAGACCCAGTTGCGCACGCGCCAGATGGCGGCCAAGAGGATCGGCGAGGAAGTTGCCGCCCGTCTCAAGGATTTGCGCACCCAGCTCGAAGCCGCCGAAAAGCGGTTGGAAGACTATAAGAACAACAACAACCTGGTTTACGCCAACGGCAAACTGGCGCTCGACCAGGACATCACCGAACTCGCGACCCAGCTCAACCAGGCCCGCGCCCGCACCGCGCGCGCCCGCGCCCGCGTCGATCAGATCAAGGCGCTGCCCGCCAACGCCTCCCTCGAAGCGCTGGCGGAAATTCTCGATTCGCCGACCATCATTCAATTGCGCGTGCGTCTTGCCGAAGCCAGCCGCCAGGAATCAGAACTGCGCCAGAGCCTAGGTCCGCTGCATCCCGAGATCGCCGCAGCAGGGGCCAGGGTGGCCGATGCGCGCCGCGCGATCGACCAGGAAATCGTGCGCCGACGCCAGGCCGCCGACGCCGAGCTGACCCAGGCAAGCGGCACCGAGCGGACCATGGCCGTCCAGATCGAGCGTGCAAAAAAGCAAACCGAGACGGCCGGCCAGTCCCTCATCGGCGCTCGCGAACTCGAGCGCGCCGCCGACGCCAACCGCAAGGTCTATGAACAGTTTCTCGTCCGCGCTCGCGAAATCACCGAACAGTCGGGCTTCCAGCCCAACCTATCGCGGGTGATCTCCAACGCGACGGCGCAGCCAAACCCCATTGGCCTGTCGGCACCGGTTCTGACCATCCTGGGCGGGCTCGGCGGGCTGCCTCTCGGCGTCGGACTGGCTTTCCTTCTGCATATGCTGTCGGCAAGGCCGTCCGAGATGCAGCCCGAGATACGGCAGGCCCGCCAAGTTGGATTAAAGCCTGAATTGAAGCGCAAGGTGGTCGGCGAGATCGACCGCTCTTTTATCCATCATTATGTGGCGCGCCGGAAATTCCAGCGGCCGGCGGCGCCACCGCCCGCGATTGTCGAACTCGCCAGCCGCATCGGCCGCCGGAGTTCAGGCGATCCGCTCCGCATCCTCCTCGTCGCCACCGTCGCCGATCGCGAGGCAGGCTCTGAATTCGCCCTCGCTCTGGCCAGCAGCTTCGCCTGGCAGGGGCTCGATGTGGTTGCCGTCGATGGCGACGCGCAGAATTGCGGCCTGACGCGCCTCGCCGGACAGACGGGCAAGCCGGGGCTTTTCG
>JAQGJO010000314.1 GCA_028290595.1 Hyphomicrobiales bacterium
CGGTTGCGGTTATCGACTTTCGACAGATTCTTGTCGGCGACGTTCTTCAAGATGTCCTGGATGACCGGGAAGTTCGTTCCGGCCTGATGGAAGTTCAGGGATTTATAGCCTTTGGCTTCGGCTCCGCCCGCACGCGCGTCGTCGTCACCACCGGCCCACCAGACGCCGACCAGTTTTTCGATCGGAAAATTGTTGCGCAGGGCTTCCTTCACGGCCGTCGGATTCATCGCACCGAAGCCCTGATTGTAGATGAAGTCCGGCCGGTCGCGCCGGACGCCGAGCCAGACGCCGCTCTGGTTCTGCATATCGGCGGCCGGCACCGGATAGAGCTTCAACTCGAAGCCATATTTTTTGGCGAGATCCTGCAGCAGGGGAATCGGCTCCTTGCCGTAAGGCGCATCAAGATGCAGGAGACCGAGTTTCTTTCCTTTCAGTTTGTCGAGCCCGCCAAGCTGTTGCGCCATGTAGCTCACCATGACCGAGGCACCGTCCCAGTAAGTGACCGGCGGATTGAATATCCACGGAAAGGTCGTGCCGTCAGCCGATGCAGAAAGACCATAAGCCATCGACAGAATTGGAATCTTGTCGATCGAAGCGCGCGGAATAAGCTGCAGGGTGATGCCGGTCGAATAGGGGTTCATCACGACCGGGTTCTTCGACTTCGTAGCCTCGTAGCATTCGACCCCTTTCTTGGTGTCGTAGCCAGTTTCGCATTCCTCAATGGCGATCTTGACGCCGCCGATGCCGCCATCGCGCTGGTTCAGCATTTCCAGATAGTCGCGCATGCCGTCGGCGATCGGGATACCGGAACCGGCGAACGGCCCGGTGCGATAGGTCAGCAGCGGGACATAAATCTGGTCCTGTGCTGCTGCTTGCTGAATCGTCGGTGCGCCCACGGCTGCACCCGTCAAAAGACCGAGAACCAATGTAAATTTTTTCATTGCTCTACCCTCCTCACGAACCACCCTCACCTCGCGTGTGCGATCGTCTCAATAAGGAAACGGCCACATGCGCAGTTTCTGTTTTCCGATCTGCCAGAGCCGCGCCAATCCGTGCGGCTCGACGATCAGGAAAAAAATGATCAATGCGCCGAGCAGGATATAGGTCCCATGCTCGGCCACGGTGCCCGGAATGGCGATGCCCAATGCGGGCAGACCAAATTTAAGGGCCGTCGGCAGAATGGATATGAAAGCCGCGCCCAAAAAAGAACCGATGAGACTGCCCAGGCCGCCGATGATGACCATGAACAGAATGATAAAACTCTGGTTGATGTTGAAGGCGTCATTGGCTTCGCCGCCGCCGTACCAGAGGAACATCATGCAGGCGCCGGCGACGCCGCAATAGAAAGACGACACCGCGAAGGCCAGAAGCTTCGCCGGCAACAACCTGATGCCCATCAGCTCGGCGGCGATATCCATATCGCGCACCGCCATCCAGCTTCGGCCGATGCGGCCATGAACCAGGTTCGACGCAATCCAGGTCAGGAATGTCACGATCCCCAGCAGGACGAGATAGCGCGTTACCGGTGTCGCATTGGCGCCGGTCAGAGGAATGCCGGCGAACAGCCGTTGCGGCACTTCAATGGCGCCGGATGCATTGTAATTGTAGAGCCAGGGAATACGGACGAAGCTCCATTGCAGAAAGAACTGCGCCGCAAGCGTCGCGACAATCAGATAGAATCCTTTGATGCGCAGGGACGGCAGGCCGAAGACCACGCCGATGGCGGCTGCGAAGAAGCCGGAACAAAGAATCCAGATCACGATGTTCACGCCGGGGAAAATCGTCGTCAGCTTGTAGCAGGCATAAGCCCCAACCCCCATGAAGGCGCCGGACCCAAGCGACAGAAGGCCGGTATAGCCGGTCAGAATGTTCAACCCGATGGCGGCGAGCGAGAAGACCAGGAACGGGATCATCACGGTCTGCAGAAAGAAAGTGCCGCTCAACAACGGAATGCCGACAAAGCCGATCAGCAGAATGACGGCAAGGCCGATCCGATCCTGCAGAATCGGAAACACCGCCATGTCGGAGGCGTATGTCGTCTTGAACTGACCGGCTTCGCGATAGAACACGTTTGCTCCCTTAAATTCGTTCGATAATTCTTTCCCCAAACAGCCCCTGCGGCCGGAACATCAGGAACACCAGGGCGATACAATAGGCGAGCCAGCTCTCTGTTGCGCCGCCGACGAGCGGGCCCCAATAGAATTCGCCGATCTTCTCGCCAATGCCGATGATGAGACCGCCGACAACAGCACCTGGAATGGACGTGAAACCGCCCAGAACCAGCACGGGCAGCGCCTTCAGCGCCACCGTCTGAAGCGCGAAAGAGACATCCGAACGCGCGCCCCACATGATGCCGGTGATGAGCGCGACTATACCTGAGAGAAACCAGACGATGACCCAGATCTGGTTGAGCGAAATGCCGACCGAGAGCGCCGCCTTGTGACTGTCGGCCACCGCCCGCAAGGCGCGGCCGATGCGCGTGTACTGGAAGAAGACCGACAGACATACGATCATCGCCAGCGCAATCACCGCGGCGGCAATATCGATCTTCTGCAAGGTCACGACGCCGCCAAGCATCTTGATGTCGAAAGCGCCTTTCGGCAGATAAAGCTGTTCGGCGATCATGACTTTCGGATTGCCGCCGAAGATCGCCTCGCCGAGACCGATCAGAAGATAGGTCAGGCCGAACGTCGCCATGAAGAGAATGATGTCAGGCTGATTGACCAGCGGCCGCAACACAACGCGCTCGACGGCGACCGCGATCGCGAACATCACGCCGATCGTCAGCGCCAGCGCGAGAAAGGCCGGCACGCCCTTCTCGTAGAGGCCCACCAGGGTGAGCGCGGCGAAAACCACCATGATTCCCTGGGCGAAATTGAACACGCCTGAGGCCTTGAAGATCAGCACGAAGCCGAGCGCGATCAGCGCATAGAGAATGCCGCCGACAAAGCCTTCCCACAGCGTCTGAACCAGAAGGTCGGGTGCGCTCGCCATCTGCAAGAACGGATCGACAAAGATGCTGTAGAGCAGGTCCATCAGTGCGACACCCCGAGATAGGCGTCGATGACGCGCTGATCGGCTTTCACCTCGTCGGGCGTGCCGTCGGCGATCTTATGGCCGTATTCCAGCACGACGACCCGATCGGAAATATCCATGACGACGCCCATGTCGTGTTCGATCAGAGCGATGGTCGTGCCGAAGTGCCGGTTCACGTCGAGGATGAAGCGGCACATATCCTCCTTTTCTTCCAGATTCATGCCGGCCATCGGCTCGTCGAGCAGCAGAAGATCGGGCTGCATCGCCAGGGCGCGACCAAGCTCGACGCGTTTTTGCAGACCGTAAGGCAGCTTGCCGACGGGCGTCTTGCGGATGTGCTCGATTTCCAGAAAGTCGATGATCTCCTCGCAGTAGATGCGGTGTTCGATCTCTTCGCGCATGGCCGGGCCGTGACGCAGCAATTGCCAGAAGAAGTTGCGCTTCATCTTCAAGGTCCGGCCGGTCAGAATATTGTCGAGCGTCGTCATGCCCTTGAACAGAGCGACATTCTGGAATGTGCGGGCGATGCCCTGGCTCGCCGCCTCATAGGGACGCATGCGCTGGCGGGTTTTGCCCTTGAACGTGATGCGGCCGCTGCGCGGATGATAGAAGCCGTTGATGCAGTTCAGCATCGATGTCTTGCCGGCGCCGTTGGGGCCGATGATGGCGCGGATCTCGCCCTTGCGGCCGTCCTCGAACGTCACCTCTGTTGAAATGTCGGCTTCTTCCGATCCGTTGTAGAGGGCTTCGACAAGCGGGGCATAGCGGTCTTCGACAAAGCTGCGCCGCACTTTCTGGGTGCGGGTCAATTCGCCGTCGTCGGCATCAAGCTCCTTGTGCAGGATCAGGAAGCGCCCGATCTGGGCGCCGGCCATGAAGCGGTCCCGCGACAGGCTTTCGTTCACGCTTGCCACGTGTTCGGCGATCATCTCATAGACCTTCGGATGGCCTGCGAGTTCCTGGTAGGAGCCATAGGAGATG
>JAQGJO010000351.1 GCA_028290595.1 Hyphomicrobiales bacterium
CCACCGCGTTGTCGCTGCGCCAATCGTCCAAGGAAAACATGGACGTCGGCAGCGTACTCGGCATTTCATTTGGCGAAGCGGCTCATGTGTTGGGCTCGGTTGGATATATTGCGTGCTTCGCCAAATGCATCTTCGAAGTCGCTTCCAAGTATCGAAGCCCAGTGGTGCTGGTCGACGAGGACGGCAAGATGGTCAAGATTCCACTTTCGCAACTGACCTTTGCCAGTGTCGAAAAGACGATCAAGGCCAACGTGACGCCGCAGGGACCGGTGGCGTGACATGCCCCGGCTCGGGATAGCCGTCTTCGGGGCGGGCACCTACGACCATCATCCCGAGCTCGACAACGCGCGCTTTACCAGTTCGGCGGAGTTGCTGATCAAGACCTTTCGCGATCGCACCATCGTGCCGGGTGACGCGCCGAAGGTGCTCAATCTCTACAACAAGCCGCTGCTGCCGAACGAAACGGCCATCAAGCTGTCGGAGTTCGTGCAGCGCGATCTCGACGACATTATCATCTACTATTGCGGCCACGGCGATGTCACGACGCAGCAGGGCAACTATCGTGTCTTCCTGCGTCGTAGCCGGCGCCACCTGCGCAATTCGACCCTGCTTGATATCGTTGGCCTGATCCGCGATATCCAGCGCATCGCCTATGGCAAGCGGGTATTCTTCGTGGTCGATGCCTGTTACTCGGGATCGGCAATTTCGGACCTGCAGAAAGAGTCGATGGACGCCGGAGGGGCAGAAGCGCTGTTCACTCAGGCGCTCGCCGACGCGATTTCGAGCAGTGGGCTGGCCATCTTCACTGCATCCGGCAGCCTGGAGCTCGCTTTCGCCAAACTCGACGATGAAGTGACCCTGTTCGTCGGCGCTCTGACTCAGTGCCTGCGCAAAGGGATTGCCAAGCACAGCAACTCCGAGCGGCTATCGTGGTGGGATCTGCGCGACGAAGTCGCCCGGACGACGCGGGAGCGGCTTGGCGAGGACGCGCCATCGCCGCGGCTGACTTGTCTGACGGAACAGTTCGATATTACGCGAGAGCCGTTCTTTCTGAATCAGGCCTACGCGCCGCAGGTCGTCGCACCTCCGACGCCAGGCCTGATGCCGGAAGACCTGCTGTGGTCGAAGATCTCCGACACCACCGGCGCGCCGGCGCTGGAAGATTTCCTGGAGCGCTATCCGCGAAGCGTCTACGGATCGCTCGCCACACAGTTTCTCCGCAAGCAGACTTCCGGGCTCACCGAAGCCGAACTGCGGCAATACTTGCGGGACCATCCGGTGAGCCGCGTGCAAGCGTTTATCAAACAGCGTCTCGTCGATCTACACTGGAACAGGGCCTGCGAAAGCGGCGACCTCGCCGAGTTTCGTCGCTTCGCCGAATCCAACCCGGGCGACGAGCGGGCGCAGAGGGCGCTGGAGCGGATCGAGCAGCAGGAGAGGGATACGCTGTTCGCCGAGGCGCAATGGCTTGAGGTCGGGAAATCGTCGAACGCCCATGGGCTTTCGAGATTCGTTGTCGACTTTCCCAACAGTCCGCGCGTTGCCGAGGCGAAAGCGCGCATCGACGAACTGCGCAGCCAGCGGCGGCGCCAGATGTTCTGGCGCAGTGCCGCCACACTGGCGGTGACGCTGAGCCTGGCTGCCGCGACGTGGCTGGTTCTGCGACCGGCATCGCAGCCGCCCGGTATCGACTATCGCGCGTTGCTCGACGGAGCCAAGGACGATGCCGATCGCCTCGGCGATTTCCTGAAGTCATGTCGCGCCGACGTCACCTGCAAGCTCGCTGCGGACGCAGAGACATTGCTGGACGGCGTGAACGCCAAACGCAGGGCCGAGGCCGAGGCCAAAAGACAGAGCGTCGAAGCGGAGGTAAGGCGGCAGAACGCCGAAGCGGAAGCCAGACGACAAACGACAGAGGCAGAGGCCAGAAGACAGAACGCCGAGGCAGAGGTACGACGACAAAGCGCTGAGGCGGAAGCAAGACGACAGACCGCAGAGGCGGACGCCAGACGACGAAGCGCCGAGGTGGATCAGAAATTCCTCGATTCTGCCGGCAGCGACATGGCGAAGCTGCAGTATTTTGTCGATCGCTGCGCCGCTTCATCGTGCGGGCTGGAGCAGGAAGGCCGCCGCCGGCTCGGAATCGAACGCGATCGGCAGGCGAAACTGGCGTCTGAACGAAACGCATATCAGGCGGCGATCAACGATGTCGACCGGCTGCGCCTGTTTGTGGACAATTGCAGGGCTCCGGCGTGCACACTCGAACAGGAGGCACGCGCGCGCCTTGATCAAATGGAGAATGCCGAGATCCGCTCGGCCGGCGGTTATGACGAAACCCGGTTGAATGCCTGTTTGCAGTATTGCCGAACGGCGAGCGCGAAGGCGGAGGCGGCGCGCAGGCTAGGCGCGGTCCGCGCGGAGGAGGTAATCTACGGCCGCTCCCGCGGAGACGCGTCGGCGCTGGCGAGCTATGCTAGGGATTGCACGGCGTGCAAGCTCAAGGCTGCCGCAGAGACCGAGGCCGAAGCCTTGCGGCAGCGCGCCGCGATGCGCTTCGTGACCTATTCCGGCTATGACATGTATGGCGGCGACATGGTTGGACCGACGGGCCTCGTGATGATGCGGGACGTGGACAGCTCGGCCTGCCAGAGCGCGTGCCAGACGACGCAAGGATGCATCGGCTATTCCTACGACAAGTGGATTCGGGCCTGCTATCTGAAGGACACCATGGTGCCGCTGGCGATGGATCCGAGGGCGGAGACGTTTATCCGGCAGGACCAGGCGCGACCCACCGCGTCGGGCGACGCGAAGCGAACCTGTCCGATTCGATCCCTTATCCTGGGCGATGTCCTGAAAGCGATTGCCGTCACCGGGCCGCCGGCCTGCGATGAGGCCTGTGTCGCGACAACCTCCTGCGTCGCTTACACGCACAGGGTGACCGACAATCAATGCACACTGTTTCGCGCCACGTCCGGCCGCCAGACGGGGGTACAAGGCATCGTGTCGGGGATACGCACCCAGCAGAAATGCTGACCGCAGCGCCGCCTGCCGCGACGTCGGCGGTGACTCACCCCACCAGATCGGCCACTTCCGGATGCCGGTCGAGGTAATCCGACACGAACGAGCACCCGGCCACCACCTTGTGGCCGTCGGCGCGGATCAGCTTCAGCGCGCCCTTCACCAGCTCGGAAGCGATGCCGCGGCCGCGCAGCGCCGGCGGCGTCTCGGTGTGGGTGATGATCACCCGGTCGCCCGTCAGCCGGTAATTGGCGAAGGCCACGGCGCCGCCCACGTCGAGCACGAAGCGGTCGTTGGCCTTGTCATCGCGGACAACGGCGGCGAGGGCGTCGGTCATGGGCATTCCTTCAGGCGCGATTCGGGCGGGGCAGGTCGGTCCCCTCAAGATCGGCCTTGCCGGCGCGCTTTTCAAGATTGCCCGCCGGGCGTCGCGCCATGCTAGGATGCGCCATACCGCGCCGGCCTCCGGCGCGTTTTCATTTCAGGCCGGCCCCGCGGCCACCGATCACCTCGTCAGGACACCCCATGAGCAACGCCCCGAACCTAAAAGGCCCCAACACCAAGAAGAAGCAGAAGTGCAAGAACTGCGAAGGCAAGGGCCTGCTGAAAAAGGGCGACAAGGTTTTGAAGTGCCAGCGCTGTCATGGGACGGGGTTGCGGTAATCCGTAGCCCGGATGCCAATCCGGGACCGGCCGATGGATAAACTCTGTCCCGGATCGCATCGCCGCGCCGCGCGCGGCGAACCGGCTTCATCCAGACTAAGCATTCGCCCTGCAATCTGCTAGTATCCGAAACGTCGAAGCCGGTTTCGGAATTCGCCATGCAGCACGAACGCATCGAAATGAATCCCGACGTGATGGGTGGCAAGCCTGTCGTGCGCGGGACCCGTGTTCCCATCGAACTGATCCTGCGCAAGCTCGGCGCCGGGCTTTCCTCCTCC
>JAQGJO010000357.1 GCA_028290595.1 Hyphomicrobiales bacterium
GCCGCCGTTTCATTGCGGGCGGCGCCAGCCTCGGCGCGCTGACGCTGCTGACCGGCTGCGACGTGTCGGACAGTTTCTCGGCCGAAGAGATGCTGAAGCAGATTTCAAAATTCAATGACGGCGTGCAGGCCGCGATCTTCAATCCCAATGCGCTGGCGCCGACCTTCCCGGAAAGCGCCGTTACAAAACCGTTCCCGTTCAACGCCTATTATGCGCTCGACGACGCGCCCGAGATCGACGGCAAGGAATGGAAGTTCGAGGTGCGCGGCCTCGTCGACAACAAGAAATCATGGACGCTGGAGGAGCTCTATAAGCTGCCGCAGGTCAAGCAGGTCACGCGCCATATCTGCGTCGAGGGCTGGAGCGCGATCGGAAGCTGGACCGGCACACCGCTGCGCGACTTCCTGAAACTGGTCGGTGCCGACACCCGCGCCAAATACTGCTGGTTCCAGTGCGCCGATTCCGAAGGCTACAATTCACCGCTCGACATGGCGACCGCGTTGCATCCGCAAACCCAGATGACGTTCAAATTCGGCGACGAGATCCTGCCGCGGGCCTATGGCTTCCCGATGAAGATTAGGGTGCCGACAAAGCTCGGCTTCAAGAACCCGAAATACGTGGTCTCGATGGAAGTCACCAACGAGTACAAGGGCGGCTTCTGGGAAGACCAGGGATATAATTCGTTCAGCGGGAGTTGAATTTTTCCTCATCCTGAGGAGCGGCCACTTGGCCGCGTCTCGAAGGATGGCAGCTTGCACCGCCCTCGCGTCCATCCTTCGAGACGCCGCGCAAGATGCGCGGCTCCTCAGGATGAGGGCTGCCCTACCAACTTCTTCTGAAACGCCGCCGCCACCGCGCCCAGCGCCAGCATCGCCGCGCCCGCATTGAGCGCATAGGACAGGCTGCCCATCGCATCCGTAATCGCGCCGGTGGCGATTGGCCCCAGAGTCTGGCCGATGCCGAAAGCCACCGTCATCGCCGCGATCGCCGTCGGCCAGGCCGCGGGCGGATAGTTCTGCCGCACGAAGGCGGTGGTCGAGCCGACCACGGCGAAGAACGAGACGCCGAACACCAGCGCCGAGGCGGCGAGCCATGCGGTGGAGTGTCCGAGCAACGGCAGGCCGGCGCCGATCGCGTTGACGGCGAGAATGACCGCGGTGGAGGCGCCGCCGCGGTCGAGCGCCAGCACCCGGCGCCACACCCACGGCGTCGCGAAGGCGCTGAGACCGATCAGGCTCCAGAACGCGCTTTGTGCCGCGGCGCCGCCGCCGGCATCGCGCACATAGGCGATCATGAAGGTCATGTAGGCGATGTAGCCGGCGCCGAACAGGAAATAGCCGGCGAGATAGATCAGCACCGGCCGCACCGCGAATGTGGCGGGTGCGGCATCCGCAATGCCAGCACCGATGTCGATTGGCGCCAACAGCAACGGCGCGGTCATGGCGATCGCGAGCAAGGTCAGCGCCCACCATACGATCCACCACGATCCCGGTCCGAACGCCTGCAGCACGAACGGTGCGATCAGGCCCGACAACAGGATGCCGCTGCCGGGTCCGGCATAGAACAGACTGAGCAGGAAATTGGCCCGTTCCGGGCGCGATTGTGCGATCGTCGCCGCCAATGCGCCGCCGCCGACGAATCCGACCGCTGCGGCAAGCCCCGCCAGCAGCCGCGCAAAACTCAGAATGAAAAAATTGCCGGAGACGGCGCATAGCGCCAGCGAGAGAACGCAGGCACTTGTAGCCCAGCGCACCGAAGCGGCGAGGCCGAAGCGCTTGATCAGGCGTGAGGCAGCCAGCGCGCCGGCGAGATAGCCGGCCGCATTGATGGTGTTCATGAAGCCCGCGGCGGAATACGACCAGCCCAGCGCGTCGCGCATGTCCGGCAGGACAAGCGAATAGGCAAAGCGGCCGATGCCGAGGCCGACCGTGGGCGCCAGCGACAGGATCAGGATCAACCGCGCGGGATGCGTGGTGGTTCGGGGACGATCAGGGGCGTGCAAGGGAACTACTCCGGCGGGGTCATTGTGGCAGGGCAAGCGCCGGTTGCACAGGCTCACCGCCCGCAATGGTGTCTTGCCATCTGCGCAATGCCGATCTAGCAATCCGCGCGGTTTCAATTCTCGTCATGCCCGGGCCTGACCCGGGCATCCATCATCTTCAAAAAGGCTGGATTGCCGGGTCAAGCCCGGCAATGACGGACAGAACAATCCTGAGGTAACGACCCATGGCGACCCACAAACTGCTGCTTCTCCCCGGCGACGGCATCGGCCCCGAAGTGATGGCGGAGGTGAAGCGCCTGATCGACTGGCTCGATGCGCAGGGCATCGCGCATTTTGCGACCGAGCAGGGCCTGGTCGGCGGCTCGGCCTATGACGCCAGCCAGCAGAGCATCACCGACGCCACCATGGCGCAGGCAATGGCCGCCGATGCCGTGATTTTCGGGGCGGTCGGCGGGCCGAAGTGGGACAGCGTCCCCTATGAGGCGCGGCCCGAGGCCGGGCTGCTTCGCTTGCGCAAGGAACTCGGCCTGTTCGCCAATCTGCGCCCGGCGGTATGCTATCCGGCGCTGGCGGAGGCCTCGAGCCTGAAGCGCGAGGTGGTCGAGGGCCTCGACATCATAATCGTGCGCGAGCTCACCGGCGGGGTGTATTTCGGCGAGCCGAAAACCATCACTGATCTCGGCAATGGCCAGAAGCGCGCTATCGACACCCAGGTCTACGATACCTACGAGATCGAGCGCATCGCCC
>JAQGJO010000362.1 GCA_028290595.1 Hyphomicrobiales bacterium
CATGACGCCGACGCAGGGACGATAGATGAGTTTCTTTGCCCTAGGAAAAACTCTAGCGTTGTGTCTCAGCGGTGTGTTTTGGCAGCGACGGCGTCAGGTCTCGCGGCGAGCGCGCTCACCGGCACGAGCGTGATGCCGCGATTTTCCAGCGCCCGGCTGAACCGTGCAATACGGTCCACCGTCGCAGGCAGGCCGTTCGCCACGCCGACGGCGGCACCCTTGCTACGCGCCAGGCCTTCGAGACGCGCCAGCGCCGCATCGATCTCATCTGGCTTGCCGCCGGCATCAAGCACGATATCGGCGACGACGAGCGGCGCACCGGCGTTCGCTGCAAGCGAACGGGCCAGCGAACGCGGCGAACTGCCGTCGTCGAAATAGAACAGGCCGCGCGTCGCGATCTCCCTCAAGACCGGCGCAAACGAGCTCTCGCTGGCGGTGAATCGCCCACCGAGAAAATTGGCGATGCCGACATAGCCGGGAAAACGGCTCATCTGCCAATGCAGGTTGCTGATCGTCTGCACACGGTCGTCGGCGGCCTTGAGCGTGTAGGCGCCCGGATCCTCGCCGGCGACGAAACTCTCCATCGGCGATTGCAGGATGACTTCATGGCCGGCGTTGCGGGCCTGCTCGACCTGGCCGTCGAGATCGACGCCATAGGGCGCAAAGCCCAGAGTGACCGCTGCCGGCAATTGCGCCACCGCCGTGCGCGTCACGCCGGTGTTGAGGCCCATGCCGCCGACCAGAATGGCGATGCGCGGCGCGCCGGCCTTGGCATCGGTACGTGTCATCACCGGGCGCGCATAGACATCCATCGGCTGCGAGCCGTCAGCGCCGATTTTCGGCAGGGCGCCGAAACGCCCCTTGTCGACAAGCCGCCGGTCAGGCGCCGGCATCAGTTGCACGTCGAGCCTTTGCGGCACCTGGATGATCAGCGCGCCGGGCGCCTGGCCGCCGCCCTCGCGCGTCACCCGCACGCCATTGCCGGCCTCGATGTCAGCGCCCGAGGCCCGGTTGGCCGAGGCTCCGTTCGTTATGGAACCGGTGACGTCGGCGCCTTCGCGTGCCGTCTTGTCCTTTACCTCCGGCTGCGCCGGCGCGCGGATCCGTTCAACCGGCCGTTCGATCCGGGCCACCGCATAAGGCTCGGCGCCAGGCACGCCGCTGTTGCCTGCGCGAAGGTAGCCATAAGCGCCAGCGGTTGCCGCAACCGCAAACCCCAGCGTGACACCGAGCGTGGCCCGGCCCCACCGTGACGGCGAAACGGCGGGCGCCGGCTTGCGATCGAGCCCCAGCGGCGAGTTCAGGTCGAGACCAGTCATCTAATCCCTTCAGACCCAATCAGAAGCTAAGAATTCGCAGCAGCTACGAATCAAAAGGGTCCGGCGCAGCATTGTCATGCCATACGCCGGACCCGTCGAGCCTTACCTGCCGCCGGTTCAACTGGCGGCAGGAATTATTTCAAAGCTTACTCGCCAAACTTACTTGGCATTCTCCAGAGCCGGCTCTTTCTCGCGAGCCGCCGCAGGTGCATCCTTGACCGGATCCTTGGCGGGCGTAGCCACCGGCTCCTTCATATCGATCTTGTTCTGCTCGACCAGTTCCGCCGCCTTCTTGCGGCCGCGCAGCAGGTCGGCAGCAGCGATGAGCTGCTTGTCCTTGGCGACATCCGGCGGCACGTAAGCCTGCGAGCCGCCCTTCTCGTCATCGCCGTTCTTCAGGTGGCCGCGCAATGCAGCCTCGCCCTTGGTCGAATCGCGTCCCTTCAGATCGTCCGGCACATCCTGCAGGATCTGGATATCCGGATCGATGCCCTTGGCCTGGATCGAGCGGCCCGACGGCGTGTAGTAACGCGCCGTGGTCAGGCGCAACGCGCCATTGTTCTGGCCGAGCGGGATGATCGTCTGCACCGAACCCTTGCCGAACGAGCGCGTGCCGATGAGCGTCGCGCGCTTGTGATCCTGCAAGGCGCCGGCGACGATTTCCGAAGCCGAGGCCGAACCGCCGTTGATGAGCACGACGACCGGCTTGCCCTTCGACAGTTCGCCGGGCTTGGCGTTGTAACGCTGCGTCTCGTCGGCATTGCGGCCGCGCGTCGAGACGATTTCACCACGCTCGAGGAAGGCGTTGGAGACATAGATCGACTGATCCAGCAGACCGCCCGGGTTGTTGCGCAGGTCGAGAATATAGCCCTTGAACTTGTCGTTCGGGATATCGGCCTGGAACTTCTGGATCGCCGCCTTCAATCCTTCGAACGTCTGTTCGTTGAACTGGGTGATGCGGATGTAGCCGATGTCATCGCCTTCCATCCGCGCGCGCACCGCCTTGATCTGGATGCGGTCGCGGGTGATCTTGAATTCTTTGGTTTCCTTCGACGTGCCGCGCACGATGGTCAGCTTGACGGCGGTGTTGATCGCACCGCGCATCTTGTCGACGGCCTGATTGAGGGTCAGCCCTTGAGTCTGGTCGTCATCGATGGCGGTGATGATGTCGCCCGAAAGAATGCCCGCGCGTGACGCCGGCGTATCGTCGATCGGCGTCACCACCTTGACGAAACCATCTTCCTGCGTGACCTCGATGCCGAGGCCGCCGAACTCGCCGCGCGTCTGCACCTGCATGTCGCGGAAGCTTTTCGGGTCCATATAGCTCGAATGCGGATCGAGGCTCGTCAGCATGCCGTTGATCGCAGATTCGACCAGCTTCTGCTCTGATGGCTTCTCGACATAATCGGTGCGGACTTTCTCAAACACGTCACCAAAGAGATTTAGGCTCTTGTAGGTGTCGGAGACCGCGGCGCTGGCGGACGTGCTCCACACGAACCGCGACTGCGAAACCAATGTCGCGGTGCCGGCACCAATAGCAACGCCTAGAAAAACGAGTGATAGCTTGCGCATTATCCGCGAACCTTTTCCAATTCCGGCTTCGCCCACCAGGGCGACGGATCTATTGCCGTCCCGTCCTTGCGAAACTCAACATAGAGAACCGGTTGAGTCGCGCCAATAGCCAGGGCTGCGGCGTTTCTGGCCGACGCGTCACCCATCACGCCGACAGGTTCGCCAACAAGGACAAACTGGCCGACTTCCACGGTATTACGCGCCATTCCTGCGAGGAGTATATAGTAACCACCACCAGCATTGATGATCAATAATTGTCCATAGGTTCGAAATGTGCCGGAAAAAAGGACCCAGCCATCGGTAGGCGAGGCGACAAGCGCCCCCGCCCGCGTGCTCATATAGATGCCGCGTTCCGAACTTCCGAACCCATCGGGTGCGCCGAAGCTTTTGACGATTGAACCGGAAACCGGCAGCGGAAGCAGCTTTTTGGCTTCAGAAAAGGCAATTGCCGGCCGCAAACGTGTTGAATCTGCGAATGGCGACCCGGATTTGCGCGCATCGGGCGGTTTCAGCGCCGCAGTCCGCTGACGCTCCGCATCGGCTTTTCGCGCCGCTTCGGCGGCCCGCTGGGCGCCGCCGACCTCCGCCTCAAGACGGGCGATCAAATCCTTGAGATCAAGCGCCTGGCGGCCGAGTTGCTGGGCTTTTGCACGCTCCGCTTGCAGCGCCTGCTCGGTTTCGCCCATGGCGTTACGCCGCGCATCCACCAGAGCGGCCAGCCGCTCGCGTTCGCCGGCCATAGTGCGCGCCTCCACCGCCAGCCGATCCTTCTCGACGGCGATCTTCTTGCGCAATTCGACCAGTTCGCTGAGGTCGGCGACCAGCACCTGCGTTTCGGCGCGCAATTCCGGCAGCACCGCGCCGAGCATCATCGACGTTC
>JAQGJO010000168.1 GCA_028290595.1 Hyphomicrobiales bacterium
GTCTTGTGCGCGGCCTCGTGCACCGCCATGAACAGGAAGGCGATGAGATAACCCTGGATGACGATCAGCGGGGTCGTCCACACCATGCCGTAGCGGGTGGCGACCTGCCAGATCAGCGTTCCAACCAAAGCGATCAATGCATAATGGCTGATCGAGCGAATGAGCCCCGGAAGATTGGCGCGAACCGACAGGTCCTTCAGCTGTGCGGGCGTTAGGGCGCGGGTTTCGATCTTGCCATGGCCAACTGCATCCATCGTCATCGGTTCGTTCCGTTCTCGGTTCAGGCGTCGGCGGCGAGCAGCGCGGAGACCTTCGTGTTGATGAAGGCTGCGTCGGCTGGAATCTTGACGGGATTGCCGGCGCGGTGTCCGTGCAGCGAGGGGATCGGACACAGTTCGGCCGCGCGTGCGTTCGTCAGCAGGGGGAGTTCGTCTTCGTTGTCGCCGACCTGAAAATAGTTGTCCGTCTGCCCAGGCATCAGCAGAACGCGTGCCTTGATAGCAGCCATGGCTTTCCGGAAGTCGGCACGGAATGCATCGCAGCGGCTGATATCGCCATTCTGCCAGGTCCAGAGCTGGGCCAGCAGATTATTAGCATCACGATGCGCAAAGGCGACATCCCATGATCGTGTCAGATAGTCTTCCAGCGAGGTGAAACCGGCCTCACGCCAGAGCTCATCGCGGTAGAAGCCGTGCGACATCGCCCAGCCGGCATAGACGCGTCCCATGGCGCGAAGACCGGCAGACGGCTTCGAGACGAAACGGCCATCGACAAAGGCAGGATCGGTGGTCAAAGCGGCCCGCACACTTTCGAGGAATACGGCGTTGAACGGCGAACAACGGGCGCTGCCGCAGACCACTGCCGCGCGTGCCACCATGTCCGGATAGCGGGCGGCCCAGTGATAGGCCTGCATGCCGCCCATCGACCAGCCATAAACCAGTGCCAGACGGGCGATGCCGAATTGCTCGGTCAGCAGGCGATGCTGGATCGAAATAGCGTCGTGATAGTTGATGTTCGGATAGGGGGCGCCAGCCAGAGCTTCCAGCGAATTCGATGGCGATGACGACAGCCCGTTTCCGAACAGATTGGGGATGACGATGAAGTAGCGGTCCGGATCGAGCGCGGCGCCCGGCGCGACCAGCCACTCGGTGTCGTAGTGTTGTGCGCCGAACGACGTCGGATAGAGGATGACGTTATCCTTGGCAGCATTGATTGTACCGTAGGTCTTGTAGGCAAGCTGCAGGCGCGGGTGCCGCTGGCCCGACTGCAGCAAGACGTCACCGGCCTCGAAGATCTGGTAGTCACTCGGCGTATTCATGTTGCAGCTCCGGAAGGTCCGTTGACGCTTGCCGAGGGTGCGACAAGCGATCCGCTCGACAAAATTTAATAACTGTACTATTAGTATATTAATTTGCGAAGAGCGCAATGCCGAAACTTCGGCATTGCCGCCTGAATAGCATGCAGCTGGTCGTCGCCCGTTGGCGGCTCGGCGACATCTTGTTTTTGTATTCGAAACGTACAAGAGACTTGCGGCCCGTTAGTCTATTCACTGGCCTGTCATCGGCGCGGGGGCGGAAAGCGGCCAAGTTGTCCGCATAAGCCGCTGCGAATTCGAAGTCGCGCTTGCCCGCAACCCACTCAAAGGAGTCTGGATCATGGGAACCATCACCACCAAAGACGGCACCGAAATTTTCTACAAGGATTGGGGCACCGGGCAGCCGATCGTGTTTCATCACGGCTGGCCCCTGAGTGCGGACGACTGGGACAACCAGATGATGTTCTTCCTCAATCAGGGCTATCGCGTCATCGCCCATGACCGCCGTGGCCATGGCCGCTCCAGCCAGACCGCGACCGGCAACGAGATGGACACCTATGCCGCTGATGTCGCCGAACTCACCGATGCACTCGATCTCAAGGACGCCGTGCATATCGGTCACTCCACCGGCGGCGGCGAAGTTGCGCGTTACGTCGCGCGTGCCAAGAAGGGACGCGTCGCCAAGGCGGTGCTGGTCAGCGCCGTGCCGCCGATCATGCTCAAGACCGAGAACAATCCCGGCGGCCTGCCGCTCGAAGTGTTCGACGGCTTCCGTGCTGCGCTTGTTGCCAACCGCGCGCAGTTCTACGTCGATGTCCCGGCCGGACCATTCTACGGCTTCAACCGGCCGGGCGCGAAAGTCTATCAGGGCGTGATCGACAACTGGTGGCGGCAGGGCATGATCGGCGGCGCCAAGGCGCACTATGATTGCATCAAGGCATTTTCGGAAACCGACTTCACCGAAGACCTGAAGGCGATCGATGTGCCGGTGCTCGTTTTGCACGGCGATGATGACCAGATCGTGCCTTATGCCGACGCTGCACCACTGACGGTGAAGCTGCTCAAGAACGGCACGCTGAAGACCTATCCGGGCTTCCCGCACGGCATGCTGACCACCCACGCGGATGTAATCAACCCGGATTTGCTGGCGTTCATCAAGAGCTAATGCATGTAGCAGAAGCCCGGCAAGGC
>JAQGJO010000378.1 GCA_028290595.1 Hyphomicrobiales bacterium
TCGGGCATGGGGATGAGTTCGATGTTCTTCACCGGCGCGCGATGATAGTTGCGGTCGCCGACGAAACCGTCGAAACGCTCGAGCAGGGTATTGCCGCGCGGGTCCATCTTGACGACGCGGTAGATGCCGGCGCCCGATGCCGAGACGCGGCCGTAGGCGCTTTTGTCGGGTAGGGCCGCATGCACCTTGGAATCGAGAATGTAGAAATCGTAGGCGATGCTTTCGAGCGCTGTGCCGACGACGCCGGTGGTGTGGATGCGCACTGTGTTGGGGCCGGTCTGTTCGGCGCTCTTGAGGAAGGAGAAGCGCGACTTGCCGGGGATTTTCGACTGCGGGTCGGCGGCGTAGTTGACCGTGTACACGACGTCGGCGGGCGTGAACTTGTTGCCGCTGTGGAAGGTCACATCGTCGCGCAGCTCGAATTCCAGGGTCTCGTTGTCGACCATGCGCCAGGATTTCGCCAGTTCCGGCACCCAAGTCCCGTTGCGCTCGTCGCGGCTGATCAGGGGGCGGTAGACCTTGCGGTAGACCCGGCTCAGCTCGTCGAGGGTGAGGTCATAGGGATTAATACCGGAGACGAATTCGTTCAGGGCAATCCGCAAAGTGTCCTTCGATTGCTGGGCGTGCGCGGAGCCGAGGCCGAAAAAGGCCGCGGCCATAGCCAAAGCGCCGGCGAATTTGCCGATCCGGGACATGTTTCCTCCAGTGATTCAACGCTTTACGCGCCATCTTATGGGCGGCGCCGTTGCCGGTCGCCGCAGAGGTTTAGCTTTTCATCGCAGGATGCGGGCGTCAATCGCCGCGGACCCGGATTCAGGCCCTTGCGGTAAAGTTTGCTGACAAATTTAGAGTTTTGGAACCGAAATTGTCGCAGCGAATTGAAATTGTCGCGAATCGGGTCCATCTATAATGCATCGCACGCAGGATCACGCGTGCGAGGTTCAGGAGAACTCAAAACTGACAAACGCGGTTCATTCCGAAGCGGGCAGAGTCCAGCTTCATCCGGTTCTTGTGCCCGGCGGGCACGATGCCGGTAGCCTTGTGCGGAACGTGTTGCAGAGCCTTGAAGACTTAAAGGCGGAAGAGATCCTCTCCATTGCGCTTGCCGGCAAGACCTCCATCGCGGACACGATGCTTATCGCGTCCGGGCGGTCGAACGTGCATGTGAGCGCAATCGCCGACTCGGTCGTCAAGGCATGCAAAGAGGCGGGGATCGTTTCTCCCCGCGTCGAAGGCTTGCCGCACGCCGATTGGGTGGTGGTGGATGCGGGCGATCTGATCGTCCATGTCTTCAAGCCGGACGTCCGGCGCTTCTACAATCTGGAAAAGATGTGGGGCGGCGATCGGCCGAGCGAAGAATTGTCGGACACGCGCCGTCCCTCTTAATTAGAGCGGGACGCCGGTTCGTACTGATCGGCTAACCGGCTGCGGCTTGCCCGCAGCCAGGCGGCAGAAACTGTCGGCCGAAATTGCGAGGCAGACAGTTGAAAATCATCCTTGTCGCCGTCGGCCGTCTCAAATCCGGACCTGAGCGTGATCTGAGCACCCGCTATATCGAGCGCGCCCAGGCGCTTGCGCGCAGCGTCGGGCTGACCGGCGTCGAAGCGCGCGAGATCGACGAAAGCCGCGCCCGCCGCCCCGAGGACCGCAAGGCCGAGGAGGCGCGCGCGATCCTGGCGCTGTTGCCCGACGATGTGCGGCTGGTGGTGCTCGACGAGCGCGGTCGTTCCCTCTCCAGCGCGGATTTCGCCGCCGATATCGGGCGTTTGCGCGATGACGGCGCGATCGCCTATGCGCTGGTGATCGGCGGGCCTGACGGCGTTGCCGAGGAGTTGCGATCAAAAGCCCATAAGGTGCTGGCGTTCGGGGCGATGACCTGGCCGCACCAGATGGTGCGGTTCATGGCGGCAGAGCAGATCTATCGCGCCACCACTATTCTCGCCGGCCATCCCTATCACCGTGCGTAGCGATTTCCGCTGCCCACCGCGGCGCGGTATGCTGGCTGCGATTCGTCGCACGTGTGGACGATGGAGAGGTTTTGCGCATGAACCGGTTGGCAGGCGGCGCGCATGTCGCCGGACAGCGCCGGTGGAATGGCAAGTTGTCCAGCAAGTTATCCTGCGCTCTTACGCGCCCTCTTGGCGCCGCGGTGTTGTCGCTGTCGGTGCTGATTGCGCCCGCAGCTGCGCAAACGCCGCCACCAGCAGCCGGAACGCAAACGCCGCCGCCTGCGCCGCCAGTAGCCGCGACGCCTGAGCGCGAGCGCATCGACGCGCGCCAACTGGAATTGCGCAACATCGAGCAGGGCTTGCGCGCCTCAGAAGACCAGCGCCGCAAGATCGAAATCGAGCTGGAATCGATCCGCTCCGACCGCACCCGGCTGAATGCGGCGCTGGTCGACACAGCGGCGAAGATGCAGGCGGCCGAGCAGCGCAGCGACGAGGTCGAGCGCCGGCTGGAGGCGTCGACCGGCAGCGAGGACGCGATCAAACGCTCGCTGCAGGCGCGGCGCGGCATCATCGCCGAAATTCTCGCCGGGCTGCAGCGCATGGGCCGCAATCCGCCGCCGGCGGTGCTGATCGCGCCGGAAGACATTCTGAAAGCCATCCGAACGTCGATGATGCTCGGCGCGGTGCTGCCGGAATTGCGCGCCGAAACGCAGGTGCTGGTCGCCGACCTCA
>JAQGJO010000388.1 GCA_028290595.1 Hyphomicrobiales bacterium
GTCGGCGTGCGGCTGTTCGACCGCACGCCGCGCACGGTGACGTTGACCGAGGAAGGGCGGCGTTTCCATGCCCAGGTGATGCCGCTGCTCGCATCGATAGAAGAGGCGGCGACCGAGGTCGCGGGCACCGCGGCGGCGGTCAGCGGACGCTTGCGCGTCAATGTCGATCCCTGGTTCGCGCGCATGGTGCTGGCACCGCGCCTGCCGTTATTCTTGCGGCGCTATCCGCTCGTTGCGCTGGATCTGACCGTCAGCAACCATCGCGAGGAGATGATGAAAGGCGTCGACGTTGCTATCCGCTTTGGGCCACGCGAGGGCGAAACGTTGATCGCACGCAAGCTGCTCGATACGCGCGTGCTGACGTGCGCCGCGCCTGCCTATCTCGAACACTTCGGCACGCCGCAGACGCCGCAGGACCTGCTCCATCACGAGGCGTTGCTGTTCCGCGATCCGCAAACCGGGCGGCCGTTCGAATGGGAATTCTCGCGCAACGGCCAGACGGTAGAGGTCGATGTGCGCGGCCGGATGACGACCGATGACCCCTCGACAGCGGTGGAAGCGTGCGCGGCGGGCCACGGCATCTTCCAGAGCTTTGCGCTTGGGCTCGATCCATGGTTGCGGCGTGGCGCACTGGTGCAGGTGCTGGGCGATTGGTCCGACGAAATCTATCCGCTTTACGCCTATCACCCGTCACGCCACCTGCCGCCGGCCAAGGTCCGGGCCTTCCTCGATTTCATTCAGGAGATTGCGGCAGAGGGCTGACCTGGTGAACTGAAAGCTCCGCGGAGCGTTGAGCATGCAACGTGAATGGAGAACTCCCTATGGCTCAGCCTAAAAATCGCGTTCAAGAGATATTCAAGCCGGAATTTCGCTTCGGTCTGGGCGGTGTACCGCTGGGAAATGAATTCAACAAGATTACCGATAAAGAGGCCGATGCCACGCTGGAAGCGGCGTGGAGCGTGGGCATCCGCTATTTCGATGTCGCTCCATGGTACGGTTTCGGCCTCTCCGAACGGCGCTTCGGCCATTTTCTGCACAACCAGAACCGAGCCGACTATCTCGTATCGTCCAAGGTCGGTAAATTGTTCAAAGCGTCCAAAGGCAATCGCCACGCGGATATCTATCCGCTGTCGGATTCGCCCAACGACGTGGTGTTCGATTACACGGCCGACGGCGTGCGCCGTTCGATCGAGGATAGCCTTCAGCGGCTTGGTATCGACAGTCTCGACATAGCCTTTGTCCACGACCTGTCGCCCGACTTTGCCTATTTCCCGAATGGCTGGGAGGAGCAATTCAGGATCGCCGAACGCGGCGCGTTCCCGGCGCTGTCGCGGATGCGCGAGGAGGGGATCATCAAGGCCTGGGGGATCGGCGTGAATTGCCCGCAACCGATCTTGCGCGTGATCGACGTTGCCGATCCGGATGTCTGCCTGTGCGCATCGCAATATTCGCTGGTGGATCACGCGAATGCGGTGAAACAAGTCTTTCCCGCGGTTCGGGAAAAGAACGTATCGCTGGTGATCGGGTCGGCGCTGAATGCCGGCTTCATCTCGGGGAGTCCTCGCTATAATTATGGCAAGGAGAACCACGAGATTGCGCCTGCGATGATCGATAAGCGCGAGCGGCTGCGGGCTGTCGCCACGCGTCACGGTGTCGATCTACGCACTGCCGCGCTGCAATTCTCTGCAGCGCCAGACGTCGCGGTTGCGCTGGTGGTGGGCGCCGGCAACGCTCAGCAGGTCCTTGAGAACTACAACTCTATGCAGGCGAAAGTTCCTGCCGCCTTCTGGCAGGAACTCAAGAGCGAAGGACTGATCGGCCAGGCTGCGACCGTGCCTGCGTAAAGTGTCAGTTCGCCGCCTGATACCGCTTCGCTGCGTGTGTCTGCGCGAAATTCGGCACCATTGACAGTCGTGCCGTGTCGAACGCGCTCCATTGGCCGGCGTCGGGCAGAGGCGGGATGGTCACCGTCTCGCGGCGGTCGAAGCCGACCAAGGCGGCGTCCACCAGTTCGGCCACATCCATCACGCCGGTCAAAGTGTTAACATCGCGGCCGGAGCGTTCCCAGATTTCTGTGCGGGTGGCGGCGGGGAGCACGGCCTGCACGTAGACGCCTTTTGGGCCGAGTTCGAGGTGAAGGCCCTGAGAGAGAAACAGCATGAAAGCCTTTGTCGCGCCGTAGACGCTCATGCCGAATTCAGGCGCAAGGCCGACGACGGAGGCGAGGTTGATGATCGCGCCTTCGCCGGCCGTGGCGAAACGGGGCGCGACCGCGCTGGCAAGCCGGGCGGGGGCCGTTACGTTCAGATCGATCAGCTTGGCGATGGTGTCGGGCGTCTGATCGAGGAACGCGCCTTCGAGCGCAGCGCCGGCATTGTTCAGCAGGATGCTGATGCGCTTGTCGTCGCGTAGCCGCTGCTCAACTGCCGAAATATCTGCCGGTTTGGTGAGATCGGCCACGAGAATATCGACCGTGACGCCTGCCTCGGTGCGCAACCGTGCGGCCAGGGCGTTCAGCCGGCCGGCGTCACGCGCCACCAGCACCAGATCGTGGCCTCGCTTGGCGAAGCGGTCGGCATAAACGGAGCCAATGCCCGTCGAGGCGCCGGTGATCAGAACGGTGGATTTGGCTGTCATGGTTGCTCTTCCTTATTGATGATGATTATCATGATTGAATACATGACGATCATCATGTATATTGTCAAGAGGAAATTGGAGATCGAAATGAGGGTCAGTCGCGAACAAGTGGCGGAGAACCGCCGGAAGATACTGGAAGCCGCCGGGCGGCTGTTCCGGGAGCGGGGCTTTGAGGCCGTCACGGTGGCCGACGTGATGCAGGCCGCTGGCCTCACCCATGGCGGCTTCTATGGTTATTTCAAATCGAAGACCGAACTCATCGCCGAAGCGCTGGCGGGCATACTGGTCGGCCCGGGTCCGGACACCGACCTCGCCGCCTATGCCGCGAGCTACCTGTCGCCGGCACACCGCGCCAATGTCGCCAGCGGCTGCGCCACCGCGGCCTTGGCGTCGGAAACGCTGCGTCAGGCACCCGAGGCGCGCGCGGCGATGACGGCCGGGCTGCGGCGACAGATCGACGATTTGAGCCAGCATGCGCCGGGCGCCAGCGCGGCGGCGCGCCGCCAGGCCGCGATCGGCAGTTGGGCGGCGATGGTGGGGGCGATCATCCTGGCGCGGATGAGCGACGACCGCGCGCTATCGGACGAGATGCTCGACCAGACGCGCGCCTGGCTTGGAGCCAAGGGCGTCTAGCGCGATCTCGCGCTCGAACGAATGTCGTTTCTTGAAACGGTTGTGTAGTCGGCCGGACCGATTGCGCGGCCGTCCTGGGTCTGGAGCGCAAGTTTAGCCAGGGGCTCTTTTGTCGTGCGGTCGACGATCACGCGATCCAGTTGACCCTCGGGGAAACAATGTTCTTCACCCCATTGCCAGAGCGAGATGAGCACGATGCCGAGTTGCTCGCCCTTTTTCGTGGGGACGTAGAGCTTGCGGGATGAGCCGTCCGCTTCCGCCACGATCTCAAGGACGCCGGCCTCGACCAGCTTCTTCAGGCGCGCCGACAGGATGTTCTTGGCGAGGCCCAGGCTCTTTTGAAACTCACCGAAGCGCTGCTTGCCCCTGAAGGCATCGCGCAGGATCAGCAATGACCACCAGTCGCCGATGACGCCCAGCGCGCGGGCGATCCCGCAGTCGATCGCCGTCAGATCGGTTTTCCTGCCCTTCATCACGCCTCCGAGAGCTCCAAAATTGTTGGTTGCAAATTTAAACCAGTTTGCCTAGCCTGTCCAATGGTTTCGAAATTAAACCTATTGGAAAGGAATCTCGATGTCGTCTTCCGCTTTATTCCAGCCACTGAATGTGGGTGCGATCGCGCTCAAGCACCGTATCGTCATGGCGCCGCTGACGCGGATGCGGGCGGCTCAGCCCGGCAATGTTCCGCAGGCGATGAATGCCGAATATTACCGACAGCGGGCGACAGCCGGCGGCCTCATTGTCGCGGAGGCAACGCAGATTGCCGAGACAGGCCAAGGCTATCCGGCGACGCCGGGCATTCATTCGGCTCAGCAGATCGCGGCGTGGAAGACGGTCACGTCCGCCGTGCACGCCGAAGGCGGCAGGATCGTCCTGCAGCTCTGGCATGTCGGGCGCATCTCGCATTCGAGCTTCCAGCCGGGCGGTATCGCGCCCGTCGGCCCATCCGCCATCGCTGCCGCCGGCACCGGTTTCACCGCGGACTGGCGGCAGGTGCCGTATGAAACACCGCGGGCGCTTGAGACCGGCGAGATCGCCGGCATCGTTGCGGCCTACAGGCGCGGCGCTGAAAATGCCGTGGCAGCGGGGTTCGACGGCGTCGAACTGCACGGGGCGAACGGCTATCTGATCGAGC
>JAQGJO010000427.1 GCA_028290595.1 Hyphomicrobiales bacterium
TGCGCCCGCGCGCTTCTGTTGCGCTTCGATCTCGACGGTTCCGACGAAGACGAGGAGGACGACGAAGCAGAGATGATTCAACTCGGGTGGGATCGCGAGCGTGAACGCTGCGCCATGGCCGCTTCTATCGGGGGCGCACAATCATGAATGGCCGCAACCTGCCCCACATGTCGCGCAGCCACGAGATGGCGGCAACCTTGCTGCGCGGCCACGACGAAGCTCGCCTCGATCTCGACGATGAATGTCTGATCGATGACTGGCTGCGCGCCGCCATGTATACCGACGGCCAGATCTGCCTCTATCGCCGCGCAGCGCTGGATTGCGCCCGCGCCAGATTACAAGCGCGCGGACAAGACGAGCCGTCCGCGGACGTTACTGACGGCAACACGGTGCTGGCTGAATTCGCTGACTGTTGACCGCCAACGCAAGGCCAACTTGCAGGCGCGCACGCCTGCAAGACCTCGATCCTCGGCGTGCCTTACATCCCGCCGCCGCTGGCAGGCGCCGGAGCGGCAGCATTCGGCGAACTCATCGGCGAACTATCCATTTGGGTATCTGCCGCGGGCTTCTTCGAAGTTTTCTTTTTCTTCTTGGACACCGCCGCCACATGCTGCTTCTTCTTCGCCTTCGCCTTCACTGGCGTCGCCGGATCGGCGGGTTGCGAAACGCTTGTGTCCGGGCTGGTCGCTTGGGCGATGGCGCCCGTGCTGAGCAGCGCGGAACCAGCCATTGTCGCGGCGATCGCGCAAAGGGTCACTATCTTCATGAGTCTTTCTCCAGTTGTGTTTGTGCGGCCCAACAGAGCATGAGCCGGCACCAAGGGGAGAAGACTTGAGTGTAGCGATTGTTCCAGAGAAACTTTAGCTTTTCACAGGATAGTGAACCATCGCGCAGGAACGGTTTCGCATATTTCAAAACAAGCTCGCTACACGATATTTCAATTGTCTCGCAGGGCTATTTTAAATTCTTCAACAACTTCAATGCGCGTCAATTCACAAGCCAAATGCGGCGCCGATGCCCGTACTGGCCAGCGTGCGGTAGATTAGCAGATATTCCAATCACTTCATCTGCAAACATTGCAACGCACCCGCCATCGCGATCCAGTTGCGGATTTCCGATGAATCGGAGTAGAGCGCGCCGACCGGAATGCGACGCAATGACTCACTGTCGCCGCTGCGCAACGCCTGTAGTATTTTTCTACCGAGTTCTTCTTCGACAATAAAATGACTCAATGCGCCAGATACAATGAGCGCGACTCGCAAGTTCTGCGTGCTCTCGTCAATCGATGCACGCATGCGTGGCCACAGGCAACGAGTGTGACGTTGGCGCCGAACTCCCTCATTGGGATAAACTATTCAACCCGGTGCTTTGGCGTTTGTCTGCTTGTGCGCCATCAGCGCAGCCAGTGTCTTGTCACGCCACTCGATCTTCGCTTTCAGCGAGGCGGCATCAGGCTTGCCCCAGGCAGCGACGAGGCTTTCGATCTTCGCCGGCGTCCACACGCTGGCATCCGGCACATCGGCTGCGATACGGCCGAACGTCGGGCCATAGCGTTCGGCATAGTCCGCAATGCCGCCCGGCGCATTCAGTTCGATCGTCTCGAACGGCCCCATGAACGACCAGCGTAGGCCGAGCCCATCCTTCATCGTGTGGTCGAGATCTTGCGGCGAGACAACGCCATCAGCCACCAGCCGCAGCGCCTCTGTCAGCACCACAGCCTGCAGGCGGTTGAGCACGAAGCCTTCTATTTCGCGGTTCACCGTCACCGGCACTTGGCCGATGCTGTGATAAATTTCCCGTGCGCGTGTCACCGTCTCGGGCGATGTCCATGGCGCACCGCAGAGTTCAACCACGGGCACGAGATGCGGCGGGTTGACCGGATGGCCGATGAGGCAACGCGCGCGGCCCTGCAGCGCTTCCGAAAAACGCGACGCGACGATGGCGGAGCTTGACGACGCGAGAATGGCGTCAGGCGGCGCCAGTCTGTCGAGTTCGGCAAAAATCGCCTGCTTGACCTCAACCCGCTCGGGCCCGTTCTCCTGCACGAAGCTGACGCCCTGCAAAGCATCCTCAAGCCGATCGAACACTTTGATCCTCGACGTGATGGTCTCCGCGTCGAGCGCAAGGCCCGCTGCAACAAGCTCATCCGCCATCGTGCGCAAAAGCGCGGGAAGCTGTTCGCGCACCTGCGCCACCGGCTCGCTCACCTGCACGCGCCAACCTGCCCGCGCGAACACCAGCGCCCAGGCGCGACCGACGAAACCCGCCCCCACAATCGCCATTGAACTCATCTCAATCTCCCTTTTGCACTGCACTCAACATTGCTTTTACGCATGCTTCGCAATTGTGTTCAACGCGGCGCAAAACCTGTCTTGACGATTGGAACAATTCCGTCTTATGTTACATTAGTCCCATAATGAGATCAACGTATCGAATGGGAAAAGCGGAGGACACCAGATGGACAACACCACAGCACCCCAGACTGGAAGAGATGCGATGCGCGAACGCAATGAGCGGCTCACGCGCGTCGGCCCCGGCACGCCGATGGGCAAATATCTGCGCTGCTTCTGGCACCCGATCGCAGCCTCAGCCGAATTGAAGAAGGACGCGGAGATCCCCGCCATTCCGGTGAAGCTGCTCGGCGAACGCCTCGCCCTGTTCCGCTCGGAAGACGGCAGCCTCGGACTTGTCGCCGAGCGTTGTCCGCATCGCGGTGCAGCTCTGTCTTACGGCATGGTCGAGGACGACAGCATCCGTTGCCCTTATCATGCCTGGAAGTTCAACAAGAAGGGCCAGTGCGTCGATCAGCCGTCGGAGCCAGAAGGCAGCACCAACAAAGACCGCATCAAGATCGCCGCCTATCCGGTGCAGGAAATGGGCGGCTTCATCTGGGCCTATCTCGGCCCCTCGCCCGCGCCTTTGCTGCCGCGCTGGGAATATGCCGTGCGCGAAGACTATGTGCAGGACATCGGCATCAGCCGCATGCCGTGCAACTGGCTGCAGGTGGCCGAGAACACGATGGACCCGGTTCACATCGAATACTTGCACATGATGTACACCAACTACGTGCGCAAGCGTAAAGGCCTCTCCACCATTCCCGTGCGCAAGCACAAGAAGCTGGCATTCGAACTGTTCGAATACGGCATCATTAAGAAGCGTCTCTGGGAAGGCGATACTGAGGATTCACCGGAATGGACCATCGGCCATCCGCAGATCTTCCCAGGCACGGCGCAGGTCTCCTACAACCACGGTTGGGTGCAGTTCCAGATCCGCGTGCCGGTCGATGACACCAACACGAATCTTTACTGGTACAATTGCCGCCCGCACAAAGCCTGTGATCCGCGGCAGACCGAAGTACCGATCTGGGACAATCCCTGGGCCAACGAGGAAGGCCGCTATATCCCTGAGCAACTCAATGCGCAGGATATGATGGTGATGCTGTCGCAGGGCGAGATCACCGATCACAGCCAGGAAAACCTGCTCGAAAGCGACAAGGGCGTCGTCCTCTATCGCCGCACCCTGCTGCAGGAGATCGAGCGCGTCGAACGTGGCGAAGACCCGATGGGCGTCATCCGCGACGAGGCAAAGAACACGCCGTGGATCACGCTGCCGATCGAGGAGGAAATTTCCTTCGGCTTCGACGGTGTGCAGGCGTCGGCGACCTATATCGCGCCCGATCTGAAAGTTAAGGAACACGAACCCGCGAAATAGCGACCCCGATTGTACTTGACGCCCCCGTCCTTCGAGACGCGCCCTCTGGGCGCTCCTCAGGTGAGGGCTTCTGGCAGCAGGTACAATTTGCCAAAGAGCCCTCATCCTGAGGAGCGGGCAAAGCCCGCGTCTCGAAGGACGGGGGCGTCAGGGAAACGAGAGTGCAGGCGTAAAAGCGCCGCATCGAGGGAGGAAACGATGAAACCCAAAGCCCTACGCCTCATCGCAGCCCTCATCGGCGCAACGGCGCTTATGTGGCAGGCACCACTTCCAGCCGCGGCGCAATCCTTTCCCAACCGTCAGATCACCATCGTCGTGCCATATGCGCCGGCTGGCATTCTCGATGTGGTGGCGCGCATCGTCGCCGAGGGCCTGCGCATCAAGTTCAATCAGGCGGTGGTGGTGCTGAACAAGGTTGGCGGTGGCGGGATGATCGGCATCCGCGAAGTCATGCGCGCGGCGCCCGACGGCTACACCTTGCTGATGGCGAATGACGGCAGCCACGCCATCTATCCCTTCGTCGATCCCAATGTGCAATTCGATCCGCTGCGCGATTTCGTGCCCATCGCCATGCCGGCGGAATACTCCCATGCCTTCATGATCAACGCCAAGGTGCCGGCGACGACCGTGAAGGAATTCGTCGCCTATGCGAAGTCGAAGGGCGACAGCCTTTCGTTCGGCACACCGGGCTATGGCTCGGTCGGCCATGTGGCGATGGAATATTTCATGGAGCAGACCAGCACGCGCATGCTGCACGTGCCCTATCGCGGCACGGCGCCAGCGCTTTACGACCTGATGATCGGCGAGATCACTGCCAGCCTGCAGAGCATGAGCGGCGTCATCCCACAGATCGGCAATGCGGACCTGCGCATCCTCGCCGTCACCGGCAAGGACCGTGAAGCCGCCATGCCCGATGTGCCGACCATGGAAGAGAGCGGCTTTCCCGGCTTCATCGTCACAAGCTGGCTCGGTATTCTCGCCCCTGCCGATACGCCGACAGACGTTCAGCAGACGCTCGGCAACGCCATAGTAGAAGTGGCGAAGAACCCCCAGACGCAAAAGAGCCTGCGCACGCTCGGCCTTGAGCCGGCAACGCTCGATGCCCCGGCCTTCGCCAAATTCTATAAGGCGGAAATCGAGAAGTGGAAACGCCTCGTCGCCGAACGCGGCATCAAGATTCCAGGATAGCGAGGTTTGCTGGGACGCCTCGCCCCGGCCATCATCTCAGCTCGCCAGCCTACCACAAGGACAATAGCGTGACAGCCCTCCCCCTCACGCTCGCCATCAGCCGCTACGACCATGTGGAAGACCTGACCAGCGGGCGTATTAAAATTCAGGGCGTCGACCTCAACTATCTCGATCTTCCCATCCACGACATCTTCCATCGCTTCGTCAATTTCCGCGATTTCGACATTGCTGAAATGTCGATGGCGAAATTCGTCTCCATGGTCTCGCAGGATGACGACACCGTCACCGCTCTCCCCGTATTTCTTTCGCGCGTGGCGCGGCACTCGTCCATTTATGTGCGCCGCGACGGGCCAGTGAAGAAGCCGTCCGACCTCAAGGGCCGAAGGGTCGGCGTGCCCGAATGGGCGCAGACCGCATCGGTCTATTCGCGCGGCCTCATCGCCCATCACTACGGTGTCGATCTGACGTCGATCGATTGGGTTCAGGCCGGACAGGACCAGGCGGGCCGGCGCGAGAAAGTGTTGCTGAAGCTGCCGCCCGGATTAAAGCTCACGGTGGTGTCGGACAAGGCGCTGCCGAACATGCTGGTCGATGGCGAGCTCGACGCCATTCTGGTGGCGCAGCCGCCGCAACTCTTCAAGAAAGGCCATCCAAACATCGTGCGCCTGTTCGACGATTATTTCGATCAGGAGCAGCGTTACGTGCGCGAGACGAAACTGCTGCCGATCATGCACACGATCGCGGTGCGCAAGCAGGTGATCGACCAGCATCCGTGGGTGGCAGGCAATCTGATGCGCGCTTTTGAGGAGGCGAAGGATAACAGCATCGAACGCGCGCTCGAGCCCGGCGTCACCCGCTTTCCAATCCCCTGGTGCTTCGATTATGCGGCGCAGGCGCGCGAAATCTGGGGCGGCGAACTTTGGCCCTATGGGGTCGAGGCCAATCGCGCTACACTCGACGTGTTTCTGCAATATGCTTTCGAACAGGGCGTCTGTCACCGCCGCCTGCAGGTCGAAGACTTGTTTCCGAAGCAATTGCATAGCGAATATCGCGTCTAAAGCATCGTGCGAAAAAGTGGATACCGGTTTTTCGCAAAAACGATGCGATATAAAAAGCTAGAGTGCCGGGAGATTCCGAAGGAGCGCCCGGCACTCTAGGCCAGAACTGGCGGACGAGAATCAGGGAGGAGTGCATGGGAGGAAGAATCATGCTCGCGGCCGTCGCGCTGGCGCTCTGCGCCATCGCGCCCGCGGCATCACAGCCGCTGTCGACCATCACCATTACCGTCGGCACCTCTGCCGGCGGTACCTATGATGCCTCGGCCCGTTTGCTGGCGCGCCATATGGGCCAATATCTGCCGGGCAATCCGCAGTTCATCGTGCAGAATCTGCCCGGCGGAGGCGGAATGGTCGCATTCAACCAGCTTGCCAACACAGCCCCGCGCGACGGGTCTGTGATGACCATTTCCGACGGCGCCGTCCTGTTCGAAGCCCTTTTTGACAATCCCACAGCGCGGTTCGATGCGCGCAAGCTGAACTGGATCGGCAGTCGCGCCAGGGAAACCCCACTCTGTGTCGCCATGGCCAGAAAGGGCGTCAACACCATTCAGGATGCCCAGCAGCACGAGGTCGTGGTCGGTGCCATCGGCGGCACGCGTACTGATAATTCGTCGCGCCTGGCCAACGCTTTGCTCGGCACAAAGTTCAAGATCGTCACCGGCTATCCGGGCTCTTCGGAAATCGTCCTTGCGCTGGAGCGCGGCGAAGTCGAAGGCATGTGCGGCTGGTCCTGGACCACCATCAAGCGCCGGGTGCCCGATTGGCTGCGCGACAAGAAGCTTAATCTTCTCGTCCAGACCGGCATCGACAAGGCGCCGGATTTGCCCGACGTGCCGCTGGCGCTCGACCTGGCGAAGACGGATGAGCAGCGTGACATCATGCGCCTGCTGATCAGCGACACGCAGATTGCCACGCCGCTCATCGCCCCGCCCGATGTGCCGGCCGCGCGCGTGGCGGAGCTGCGTAGCGCCTTCGACAAGGCGATGGAGAATCCTCAGTTGCTGGCGGAGGCACAGCAGCAGCAGATCGACATCGATCCCACGCCAGGCACGAAGCTGCAGGCCGCCGTCGACCAAATGTTCACCTTGCCGAAGCCGATCGTGGCCAGCGCCAAGGCAATTTTCAGGAAATGAGCCGGCGATGACACGCTGGACGGAAGGGACCACCCAATGAAACACGCAGTTGCAACACTCTTTGCGCTTACAACCATCCTCGCCGCCACGCATATCGCTGCGGCACAAGACACGCTCAAACTCGCCGTCGGCCAGCAAGGCGCGTTGCCCACGTCGGTCTCCGAGATCGGCGTCAGAGCCGGCATATTCAAGAAACACAATCTCGCGCTTGAACTCACCTATACGGCCGGCGGTGGCGAGACCTTGCAACCGGTCATTGGCGGCGCGGTCGATCTCGGCATCGGCGTCGGCACGTCGGCCGTGATGGGCGCCTTCACCAAGGGCGCGCCGGTGCGCATCATCGGCGGCAACACAACCGGCGCCATGGATCTGATGTGGTTTGTCAGGGCTGACAGCCCGATCAAGACGATGGCAGATGTGAAGGGTCGCACCTTTGCTTACGGTTCGACCGGCTCATCGACGCAGATCGTTGCAAGGGCACTGCTGAAGCAGTTCAACGTCAACGCGCAGATGGTCGCCACCGGCAATTTTGCCGCGACCCTCACGGCCACCATGTCCGGTCAGGTCGATGTCGGCTGGACCTCGCCGCCGCTGGTGTTCGAGCCGCTCAATGACGGCAAGATCAGGGTGATTGCATCCGGCGCCGACGCCAAGGAATATGCCGACCAGACGGTGCGCGTCATCGCCGCCAACGCCAATTCCCTGAACACCAAGGCCGATGCGATCAAGCGCTATGTCGCAGCCTACCGCGAGACTATGGCATGGATGTATTCCAACGACCCCAAAGCGCTCACGGCCATAGCCGCCTTCATGGGCGTAAATGAAAAAATCGCACGGCAATCGCTCGATGTTTACACCAAAGAAAGCCTCGACTTCGATCGCATCACCGGCCTCGACGGCGTGATGGCCGATGCTGTGGAGGCCAAATTTATGAGCGCCCCGCTCACCGCGCAGCAGTTGAAAGACGTCATCGTCAAGATCCCGACACCGTAACAGCCAACAGGAGCCCTGCACGTGAACGAGATCGCAGAATTACGCAAAAGAGTGGCGCAGGCCTGCCGCGTCATCGGCCTGCTCGACCTGACGCCGGGCACGCTCGGCCATGTCAGCGCTCGCCTGCCCGGCACCGACCGCATTTTCATCCGCGCCCGCGGCCCGGCCGAAAGCGGCGTGCGCTACACGGCCGAAGACGACATTCTCGAAATCGGCCTCGACGGCAAACGCATCGACGGCAAGAACGATGGCTACAGCGCGCCTCTGGAAGTGCATATCCATACCGAGATCTACAAGAGCCGGCCGGAGGTGAACTCGGTCACGCATATTCACCCGTCCATCGTTGTTCTGCTAACCATCTGCAACAAGCCGCTGCTACCGATCTATGGCGCCTACGACCCGCAAAGCCTGCGCCTCGTGCTTGACGGCGTACCGACCTACAAACGCAGCATCCTCATCGAAAAACCGGAACTCGGCCGCGAACTTGCAGCCGTCATGGGCAACAAGAACGTCTGCCTCATGCAGGGCCATGGCATCACCACCGCCGCCAATAGCGTGGAAGAAGCAACTCTTTACGCCATCCACCTCAACGACATCGCAACCATGAACTACCGCGCCTATTCGCTCGGCGGCATCACCTCGATCCCACAAGAGGAGCAGGATGCGTTCCACAACATGAAGATCGACACGGGCTATGGCGACCCGGTCGTCGGTGTGCCGTCGGGACGGGCGGCGAACCTGTGGCGGTATTATACGAGGCTGGCGGAGGACAAGGCGCGGTGAAGGGCGCTGGTTCCTAAACCCTCTTCACCTTCCCCTTCACGCCAATCTCTCGGGCCTCTGCCAGCGCGGCCCGCAGCAATAGCTGCGCGGCCCAGCGCTTGGCCTCGCGCGCTTCATCCGGGTTCATCGCGCAGATATCCTGCAGCACGACAAAGGATTCGACGCCACACAGCAGGCTAAGCGCGCCTGAGAGTCGATTGAAGCGCTTGGCGCCTAGCTCTTTCTTCACGTCGGCGAGCGCAGTCTCGATCCATTGCCGGCGGAACGGCGGACGCCGCGGCAAGCCTTTACTCGCGGTGTTTGCTTCTAGCGAATAACGCAACAGAGAGCGGAAAGCGGATTCATTTGTCGCCGTCATCGCGTCGCTGCCGGCGATCACCGCATCGAGCTTCTCCTCCGGCGTGCCGGTGCCGTGGATGATATCGTCGAGGTGCTGCGTCTCGATACTGCCGGCGACAAACAGCGAGGCTTGGGCGCTCAGCATTTCGGAGGTGGGAAAATAGCGATAGGCGGTGGTGCGGCTGACGCGCGCCGCATCGGCCACCTCGGTCACCGACACGGGCTGGCCCCGGCGGATAAGATCGGCGGCGCCGCTGACCAGGGCGTCTCGCGTGCGCAGCTTCTGGCTGACGCGGCCGCCATCGAGATAAGCCGTCGTGCGGTCGACCGCAGGCACTTCCGCCTTCACGCCATTGGCTTTCGCCAGTTTCGCCGTCTTCGCCATTTCACCCGATCTCATGCGTCATATGCGCGGGTGATTACACCACTTCAACTGTCTGGAAAACGCAAGTTTTTCAGGTTGGAATCCTTCGCAATGGGCAGATGGCAGGGCCAACAACGAAGGTAAAGGCGTGCCTCGCCTCACACTGGCAGGACCGGCAGAAGCCCGAAATAGCCCAGTATCATGAGAAAGACCGCCACCACCGCGACAATGATGGTGACCCCCTTGGGGTTGGCAAAAAACTGCAGCGCCGCATCTAGAAGTTCAAGCACGGTTGTTTTCCCGCTATAGCCGATAACACCTCGCTGCGGCCGGGGCCGGCCGCAAGGTTGATATAGGAGAAGACTGCAGTTCGGCCACCCTCACTTACGCGCTTTCCACGCCTCCAAGCCGGCGCGCATGCCCGCGCCGAAGCCGTAGAAGATCAGGCTCAGCACCGCCAGAATGATCGCGCTGTAGATCAGGCTGGAGCGCCCATCCTGCTGCGGCAGGTCCTTGGCCAACTCCGGCTCGATGAAGATCATGTGGATGGCCATCGCGGCGATGAAGATGCCGACCGCCGCCAGCCTTTGGCGAAACCAGCCGGCGACGATGATGAGAAGCGAAACGATCATAAAGGCTCAAATCCATTCAAAAGCAAACAGGCCCGCCAGCAGAACGATGCTGGCAAGGCCCACCAGAAACAGCATATCCGCATAGCGCTCATAGCGGTGGCTGGCCTCCTGTTCGCTGGTGCGCATCGACAGATAGGAGAGGAACGCACTGCCCAGAAACACCACGGCGACGATCGCGCCGAATTCGTCTGTCTGCGTCGGACGGTTCTTGTCCTCGAACAGTTTCACCAGGCCGATGAGCGTGATGCACACGCCAATCATCGTACCTGACGTCGGCAGAATGTGGCGGGCCAGATTGTTGCCCGAAGTGCCTTTGGCGGAAGATTGGTCGTCGCTCATGCCGGATGGTCCAGGGCGTCATGTTGCTGCAACTGGCCGGCCAGCTGGAGCCGGTCCAAGCGTGACCTATACTCCGGCCTTCGACAGGATAGAAAGCCCCGAATGGACCGCGGAAAAACACCCCCTATGGAAATTCCCCGCCATCCGCTACATCTGCGCCCCACACAGCTTCAGGGACAAACATGGTCTGGATCATCGGCGGCGCAATCATCGTGGCAATCTGCCTCCTGGCATTCCCGAAACAGGCGGTGTGGATTCTCGCCGGCGTGGTGGTCGCGGCGGGGGCGCTGATCTTCTATTTCGTCCAGGACAGCCGCCGCATGGCCGAACTCGAAAAGCAGGTCGCCGAACAGCGCGCGCGCGAATTTGCGCAGATCGAGATCACCGCCGACAGCAATGCCGCCGCCTGTCCTGACAGCGGCACGCCGATCGCCGTCACCATCAAGAACAGCTCGACGACCAAGACTTTGAAGACCATTACCTTCAACCTGGAAGGTCACCGGCGCGGCTTCAGTTCGGTGGTCTCTTCCGCCCGCAATCTCGCCAGCGACAAGATCATCGAGCCCGGCGGCTCCTACACGACCTGCTGGCCGCTGCCGCCCTACAGCCATATCCCCGACGGCGTCACCCCGCAGATGCTGGAGTGGACAGCGATCAAGCAGGCGTTTGTGTGGATGTAGCGGGCGGCCGCCCCTCCACATTGTACGAAGTCCGGTAAATCAGCTCCAGCGGCGTTCCATCGGGATCGCGGAAATAGAAGCGCGGCCCGTTGACCGTGCCGTTGCGGCGGTCTTCCTCGAAGAAGATTTCGACGCCCTTGGAGCGAATGAAGGCCTTGGCCGGCTCGTACTGGTCCTCGTCGATCATGAAGGCGTGGTGGACGCCGCCCGAGCCTTCGAGCACGGCTGGTGGAACGTAGCCGGGGCGATGAATGAGCAACACGCAATCGCCGCCGGCGTCCAGAAACGTGATGCTCCTGTCCGGCATGGCAGACAAATATTTGCAGCCCAGCACCTCCGTATAAAAGCGCACGCTGCGCTCTACATCGCTGACGGGAATGCTGAAGTGCGCCAAGCCTTTAAGCTGGATCATGTCGCCTATTCTCCTTATTGCATGCAGGCCTGAATGATGCACCGCAACAGCCACGTGCGGCAAGCGCGTTTGCGCGCCATTATTCGTTTGACCTTGCCCATCCGGCGGGTTTTAGATTTTGAAAGCTTTCTAAACCCCGCGACACCCGCCCAGCTCAACTTCGAACGGGGCGCGGCCA
>JAQGJO010000444.1 GCA_028290595.1 Hyphomicrobiales bacterium
GCGAAGATGTGCCCGGCCTGTCACTCTATCATCCAAGCCGCAGCCAGGCGCTGCCCAAATTGCGTGCCTTTATCGAGTTTGCGGTCACGCGTATGCGTCATCCAGTGAGCGCCGCCGACTATTTGCCCACGGCAGTCGATTAGTATGCTTTGTCCGCTTCAGCCACCGAGTTGGTTATCACGATCGTAGCGGCCACTCCGACGCCAACACTTCGCTAAGCGGCTTCGGCGGCGTTCCCGTGAGCCGTTCAACTTCTCCGGTGACGATGTCGTAAGCGCCTTCGGCTTGTGTGACTTTCATGCTTACGACGGCGTCGATCACAAAATCCGGCAATCCAACGCCAGCAAGTCCCGCACGCAGTTCGTCCTCGCTGATCAAGGCGAAGCCGTATGGCTTGCCGGCCGCTTTGGAGATCGCTTCCGTGCGTTCCGTGCCAGAGAGCGCTTTCGGCCCCGTCAGATTGTATATCGCACCAGCATGGCCGTCGGTGGCGAGTGCGCCGGCCGCTGCCGCTGCGACATCGTCGCGTGAGAGAAAGGCAACCTTGTTCTCGGCTATCCCTGGCAGTGCGCCCCGATCAAGCGACATCTTTGCCTCCTCGACCAGGGTTTCGCTGAAATAGTTCATGCGAAGGATGGTCCAGGAGGCAATCCCGCTCCTGATGAGACGCTGTTCACTTTGCCAGTAGGCAGCCCCCATCGAAGGTTCTTGCCGCTCACGGGTACCGCATGCCGAGAGAAGGTAAACCGACTTCACGCCGGCAGCGGCACCGATTGCCGCAACGCCCTGCGCACTCCGAGCCCCAGGACGGAGGTCGGCGCTGGGGATGATGAGCAGTCGATCCAGTCCGCCATTATCCAGAACCATCACGAAGCTGCGTTCCGACCCATCCGCAGTCAGTATTCTGCTTTTCATGACCATATCCCGACGATGCCGATTGGCCGTTCGAGGCCCGAAACGTGTTGCTTGCCGCGCCGCAACTTCGATCGGAATGCGCACCAATTCCGCTTGCGGCGACGAATGTCTAGCGACAGAACATCAGCGTATGTTCCGCCGCAGCCGCCTCCGTTGGGCTGTCACTTGAATGAGAAGATATCGGCACTCGGATCTGTTTTTCCGGCAAGTTCGCTTGCGATTAGTTCCGACGCAAGTTGGGCATAGGACAACACCATATGTGGCTCGAGCGGGCGCATCATCCTGCCGAGTCCGTCACCCAGCTTTCAATTCTCCCTTGCCAATAAACCTCGTCCCTTCCGTCGATCTCCCACGCAACTTCGCCAGCGAACGGAATCCATCGATTGAGGTGGAGCCGATAGTCTGAAAAGCGGCCGCGCCATGGCGTGGGAAGTATGGGGTCGACCGCCGAGCGAGGACGGCTGGGGGCAAACGCCGTCGCAATCCGCCCGGCGCTGTCCAGACCAAGGGAAATTTCGACTGCCGACGCGCCCTGACCGGCGCCGACAATGAGTTCGTCCGAGCCGCTCTGCCGCCACCGCAAGGCCGTATTTTCGAGAATGGCATCGGGAGCCCAGGCAAGTTCGGCGAGGTAGCGCATCAATTCGCCACGCGCCAGAGCGGGCGTGTGTGGGGTTCGGGCTATCGTGATGAAGCCCAATGCCGTGACGTCAAGCTGACCGACGCCGTTCTCGAGGGCATCGCAGACAGAGATCAGCCCCAAGGGAGAAAATTTGGCGCGCCATTCAAAGTTGCAAGCTCTTGTCTCGATTGATTGGCGGGCGGTGAAGGACATCCAGGAGTCCGTTCCGAGCGCGCGCTTCATCCTGCCGCTCTGAGCAAGGCTGACGATCGATTTGCTGCGCGCAGGTTGCGCGCCTAGCCGCGTCGCCAGATCAATGGCTAAGGCCGGAATATCGCCGTGTTGGGGCGGAAGTCTGCTGAGCATCCCTTCATTCCTTTCATGAGGCCGTCGTCGCCCAACGGATTGATGACCGGTATGACCCAAGTTTTATCGCGCGAAGCGTAGTGCGTGGAGTCATTCCAACGGCGCCATCACGCCGCGATGACGGCAGCGACCGGCCGGCGCGGCGACCAGGGCCGCGTCGGGCCGTAGCCGAAGCGCATCACGATATCGGGGCGCCTTCCAGGCAGGCCGACAAGCGCGGCCAGCTCGGGGCGGAGATGGGCGACCTCGACGGGCTGATTGATGAATGCGTGCTTCAGCCCGAGCGCAGTCGCCTGTAGCGCAAAGCGCTGGCAGGCCTGCCCAACGGCCACCCAATGCGCGGGGCCTTCCCCAACCCCGACGAACACGGCGATCCCGGCTGACGAGTGGATCTGGCGGGCGTAGGTGTCGTTTTCCGATTGCGTCGTCGAGAACCAGTCGAACGCACTAGGCCCAAGCCAGTCGGGAAGCGCGGGGTTGCCGGTTGCCGCGCTGTAAAGCCCATCGCCGGTACGCAGGGCCTGACGCGGGTTGAAACGCAGCCAGGATTTCAGCTCGCTGACGAAGACGGGATCGGCCATCTGCGCGCTGTTCCCGGTGACAACGAGATCACGGATCCGGTCCATCATTGGCCGGTCGGTGA
>JAQGJO010000449.1 GCA_028290595.1 Hyphomicrobiales bacterium
CATCGTTCTTTCTCGGCCGCCGCTCGCTCAAGGCCTCGCCGACGTCGGGCATGCCGTTGTGGCAGGACCAGCTCTATATCGCGCTGGCCAAACAGTCGGCCAACGCCACTGACTTCTTCTCGATCCCATCGGACCGCGTCGTCGAACTGGGCGCGCAGGTGAAAATCTGACGATGCGCCGCAGCCAATGTCATTCCCGACGCGCGAAGCGCGAGCGGGAACCCAGGCGGTGCAGCGCGTCATCCCAAGGCATTGGGGTTCAACCGCGGCCGTGAGGCGCTCAATCATCAGGGTCTGGATCCCCGCTCGCCTGCTACGCAGGCGTCGGGGATGACACCCTGTGGAGATAACCTTACTTCAATAGTCGACCGTATCGACAGCGTTGAGCGCCGATACGATGCCGCCTGGGTCGCCCGTGTGCCCGGCGATCCGGCTCAATGAGATTCGTCTAGGTGCGCCGGGCGCGAGGTGAAAATAATTGTCGCTTGGCTGAAATGCGCGATCTTCGATTGTCACCGTCTGCGCCAGCCGCTTGCATCCGACAACGAGCCAGAATTTGTCGCCCTGCTGTTCGACCACAGCTTCAAGATCTGCGTCATGACGCGCCTGCCCGCGGCCGGATGGGAACTGCATGGCTTCGGCCAGCAGTTCGCCGCTGTCGCGATCGATGAGGCGCAGGACATTTACGTCATGCGCGGGAGGGCCGAAGCGATAGGCATAGGTCGTATCGAAGAACGCGCCGAGCAGATGTGTTGCCGAGACGGAGAATGTCGAACGGCCCGCGACTTCGATCTCCTGCGCGCCGTGCGCGATCCTCACATGACCATCGCGCAGACATTCAAGCGACAGCGTCGCGCGCAAGGGCGCTGCGCGCTCGTTGAGCACATGGACCTGCAAGCCGTTGACACCCTCGTCGCTCGCCAGCAATTGCACCGGGCGGAAGGCACGCTTCAATGCATAATAGGCAGACTTCGGTTCGCCGGAATGATCGACAATGCCCCAGCCGAGGGACGGCGCCAGATCCTTCCACATCAGTACGACGCCGCCAGCGGTGCGGCTGCGTGGCCGCCGCCATTCTGCGAAGACGGCCTCCATCACTTCGGCGGTCGCTGCCTGCGAACAGGCGATGTAGCGCTCGAAATCCTGCCGCTTGAGCACGTTCGGACCGACGCCATAAAGATCGCGCATATAGTGGTGACGGATATCCTCGAAGTCCCAGGTTGCGCCGCGATCGCGCGGCACATGCGCCTTCCAGACGTCGAGCGACGTTGCCCCATCGAGTTGCATCGCCGCAAGAGCGCGGTGCGAAGGCATATTGGAGAAGGCGAGACATTCCGTCGCAAAGGCGACATCGGCCCGGCGCGCGTCTTCCAACGGCCGGCGATAAGCACCGACGCCGTAATAATGGCCGACGCCGTGGTCGACGACGAACGGCAGATCGCCATCGCATGGGGAGTTGGCGACGTAAATGACATCCGGCCGCAAGGAGTGCAGCAAGGCCGGCGCATCCTCATTGAGGAAGCCGTTGCTCCATGTGAGGGAAGGCAGGCCCATCATCGCCGCCTGCTGGCTGATTTCGCTGCCGCCGCACACGACCACCAGGGATGGCGAGCCCTGGCGCAGCGACAGAAATTCTTTCGTCTCGTTCAACAGAGTCTCGCGAAACGCGGGGTCGCCAACTGGATAGTCGAAATTGGCCAGCATCAGATCCTGCCAGATCATGATGCCGAGTTCATCGGCGAGATCGTGGAAGACCTGCGGCTCGTAAACAGTTGTGCCGCAGACGCGGATCAGATTGATGCCGGCGTCTCGCGCCAGCCGCAGTTCGCGTTCGTAGACCTCGCGGCTCGACGGGAAGGCGACGATGTCTGGCGGCGTCCAGCAGACACCGCGCGCGAACAGACGTTCGCCGTTGATGACGAGCGCGAAATCGGCGCCATCCGTGCCGCGCTCAATCGCCAGCGACCGGAAGCCGGTGTGTCTCAGCAGATGCCATGCGCCATCCAGTTCGACGTCCACCGAATAGAGCCGCGGCTCGCCATGGCTGTGCGGCCACCAGGGCTCGACATCTGCAATCGCAAGCTGAGCCGACCATCGATCATCGCGCCATGCGCCCGTCACGACCTGCCCGTCGCATCGCAGGCGGATCACCTGGCCTGGCATTACATTCGCGCCGGCCGTGAAGCTCGCAGACAGGTGCCCCGTTCCCTCTTCAAGCCGCGCCTCGATGCGAAGATCGCGCACTTCCGGCCGGGCTGCCGCGATCAGCCGTATCGGCCGCCAGGGTCCGACAATCGCGACATCCGGACACCAGCCGGGCATGTGACCGAGCAATGTGGTGCGGACGAAACGGAGATTTTGTTCGGCGATCATGGGCACGCGCCAGCGCGCGCGCTTGCCGGTGACCTCAGTGAGCCGTTTGTTCAGGCTCTTGAAGACAAGCAGCAGTGTTTCGCCGCCCTTGAGCGCGAGCGGCACATGATGCTGTGCGAACATGCTGTCGCTTTGCAGAATCAGGCGATCGTCGAGCCAGACGTCGGCGATGGTCGCCAATCCTTCGAAGGCGAGGGTGAAATCGCTGCGCCGATCGAGCCGCAGGCGATACCAGACGTCGCAATCATGAAGGCTTTTGGCGCTGGGCGGCAAAGCGAAGCCGCCACGCCGGAAGATGGCTTCGGCAGGCGCCAGATGTCCTGCGGGTTTCCAGCCTGCGCATTCCTGCGCTGCCGCCGCATCGGCAAACTGGCCCGCGGCAGCGATCGCCATGTCCCATCCCGCAGCGAGCACGATGTTGTCTTCGGCCCGGTTGGTCGACAGGAACATGGGTTCGATCCGGCTCAGGCGGCTATGGAATGCGGTGCTATCTTGCGGTCGAGCGCGCTCATCAACTGGTCGTAATGATCGGCCAGGGGCTCGAGAAAATCGCTCAAGCCTGCCGGACGACGGCGGGCGAGAGCCCTTGCAAGCTTGAATTGCAGCGCCTTCATGCCTTCCGACACGACCTGCGCCGACAGTGCGGGCGCCGTCAGATCGATCCGGGCTTTCTCCGCAAGCCAGTTCAGATGGCTCGCCAGAAGCTCGAAATTGGCGCCGCACTGGCGCAGCGTGTTGAAGGCATAGGTGTGAAAATACGCGTCAGGCCGCTGCAGCAGATCCTCCACATGCATCGGAAAGACGAGCTTGAATTCCCGCAGCGGATTGGCTTTCGGGCGCCGCGACATCTCGCTGGCGAGCAGGCCGATAACCGCTTTCACGTTAAGCTGTTTGCGCTTGGCCGGCACTTTGACGAATTCGGTATAGGGCAACAAGGTCTGCAACCCGTCATGCGTCTTGCCGCCGGCATTGACGATGCCGTCGTAATCGTCGCCGCTCAGATCGGCGTAGCCTGCATTGTGGAAATACGACAGCCGCCGCGCCGCGGGATCGATCGCATTGATGCAGATGGTCGTCTTGCTGTGGCCACTATGATAGGTGACGCCGCGCGTATCGGGCAGAAAATAGCCGTCAACCTCGACGAGCACGAAACGCCCGCGCGCAACCTGCGTCACGAAATGGCGCTCGCAGGTATCGAACATCGCCAGTTCGGACGTCGTGACGCCGTACAACGATTGCAGCGAGTCGGTCGAGGGTTTGAAGAAGGTGAATTGATCGCCTTCGAAATCCTGCGTGACGGTGAAACCGAGCATGGCTTCCGGCGTCATGTCGAGCGAGGCCAGCAGTTCGATCCACAGATCGACGTAGCAATTGGTCTCGATCCAGTTCCGGTCGCTGGCATGCAGGGCATGCGGCACGTAAGTCTTGGCGTCGAGATGAGATAGGATCACTGGCATGATAGGCCTGACAGGTTGTCTCAGTTGAAAAGGCTGGTTTCGTTGCGCCCGATCAACATCAGTTTCGAAACATTGCCGACAATCCGGTCGTTATTGACCATCACGGCCGCTGACATGACGTCGCGCATATGACGCGAGACGCTATAGGGACTGTCGTTGCGGTAGCCGTTGATGCCCGTCACCAGCATGGCTTCGCGCACGATATCGGCAGCCGCGGTCGAGCAGTTTACTTTCAGGTTGTTCATGGCGATCGCAAAGGAGACCGACGAGAGTTCTTCGTCGTTTTCCTTCGCCGCCTCAAACCGCCTGATGCCGTCGAGAATATCGGCTTTCATGCGCTGCAGGCTGGCGACAGCCTGGGTCAGGCGGACCGCGCCATTGGGGATCGTGCCTGGATTTTTGCGCGCTTCGTTGCGGACATAACTGCGAGCGCGGGCGATCGCATCGGAAGCAATGCCGAACCAGACGCTGCCCCACAGGATGTGGGCCATCGCCAGCATGGATTGCCCGGCGATGTCGGCGAAGGGCTTGTCGAGAATCTGTTCGCGTGGCGCGAGCGAATCGAACTTGAAGCCTTCGGAGCAGGTGCCGCGCATGCCCAGCGTGTCCCAGGCCAGCTTCTTTTGCAGGTTGTACTGGCCTTTCAGCACCACGGCCATCACCTGATCGGAACTGGAGGCTTCGGCATTGCGGCGGGCGGTGATCAGAATGGCATCGGCAACGGATCCGTAGGAGATGACATTGGCTTCCTTGTGCAGGCGGAACATGTCGCCTTCGGGCTCGATCGCACAGATGCTGCTGCGCATGTCGCCGCCGACGCCGCCTTCGGTCGTGGCCGACGCCAGCAGCAATTGCTGATCGCAGATCGTCTGCATGAAGCCGCGATGCCACTTGCTATCGCGACCATGGGAAACCAGGCTCGAGGTCTTGATCTGGTGCATGGCGAAGATCATCGCCGTGGAGGCACAATCCTGGCCCAGCACGGTGCAGACTTCGGCGACATCCGACAGGCCGGCGCCGTCGCCGCCCAGCTCGACCGCGACCTGCATGCCGAGAAGCCGCGCTTCTTTCAGCGCCTGCAGGGATTCATGTGGAAACCGGCCATCCCGGTCGACCTCGGCGGCATATTGTTTTGCAACGATGGCAACGGTTTCGGCGCGCTGCCGGAACGTAACTGCTGCCGCGGCTTTCTGATCCGCCGCCTTGACCGCAATGCCCATGACTCCCGGCCCCGCTGCTCGAATTCACTGGGAACGGTATACCTGCCCAGCCTGTAGAAAGACTTAAGCGGATTGCCCACGGGAGGTGCGACGCGGGTGTCATTTCAAATTGATGCCGGTATCGTAAGTGACTGTCCGGCAGCACGTTTCGTTCAAAACCACCAGTGCGCGCGAGCGGTCTTCAAGGCGCGTTAATCATATCTGTTCAAACCGGTTTACGATTCATTATGCATTCGCATCAAATCGCCCCGTGTTTTACCACCATGGAAATACGGATCGGGTATCAGTCTACTGTCCGGGATGAGCCTGCGGACGATGGAGCCTTCTTTGCAAGCGGTGACGTTCGGCCCTTGTTTCGGCATGTATCACGAAGCCGCAGGCGATACGGGAATCGTATTGCTTGCGCCGTTCGGCGTCGAAGCATTGGCTTGCCACAAGAGCATGCGCCTGCTGGCCGAGGATTGCGCCTCGCGTGGATTTCCAACGCTACGCTTTGATTTTCCCGGCACGGGCGACTCGCTCGATAACCCATTTGGCGATGAAGCCACGCGCGATGCCATCGACAGCCGTTGCAAGGCGGCGCTTGCCGCCATCGACTGGTTGAAGGCAACCAGCGGCGTCAAGAATGTGATCCTCGTGGGATTACGGTTGGGCGCATCGATCGCAACATTCGTCGGCAAGGAGGCCGGTGTGCAGCGCGTGGTGCTGATGGCGCCGATCGTGTCGGGCAAACGCTATGTCCGAGAAATGCGGTCGCTGTTCCGCATCGCCAAAGGCAAGGATGCATCGACCGCATCTCTTGGCAGACCCGATAGCACGACGCAGGCGAGCGCCGCCTTGCTTGAGTTCGACGGATTTCGCCTGAGCCAGATGTCGCTCGACGCCTTGAATCGCATGGATATGAAAAGCCTGCCGCCGCCGGCGATGGACATCATGATCCTTGCGCCTTCGGGCCAGCTTGCGGCGGAAGATCTAGGCCAGCAATGGCGCGCTGCCGGCGCACGCGTGACGGTGCAGGATTTCCTCGGCTTTACTTCGCTCCTCACCGATCCATCGAGCGCCGATCCACCGCGCGCCGACCTGACGCAAGTGGCCGACTGGATCGGCACCGCAACACCTGCCGCCGGCAGCAGCAAGCGCCCCACAGCCGCCTGCCTCCAGGACGACACGTTTATCGAGACCGCAGCGCAATTCGGTGCGGGCCATCAGGTCTTCGGGATATTCTGCCGGGCGAAACACATGCTCGCGGCAGCGCCGGTTCTCATCCTTCTCAACACCGGCGCGAATTCTCACGTCGGCTGGGGCCGGCAGACGGTCGAGATCGCGAGACATCTCGCGGCGTCGGGCATTTCAACCTTGCGCATCGACTCGAGCGGCATCGGCGAAACGCCGGATCTGCAGGATCGTCCCACGCGCGTCTTCTATATTGCGGACTCGCGCGCCGATGTGACGGCAGCGGTCGATTGGCTGGAGACGCAAGGCTTCCACAACCCTGCCCTGTCGGGCATTTGCAGCGGCGCCTATCTCGCCTTCCAGGCCGCGGCGGTCGAACCGCGGCTCAGTGCGGTGGCCATGATCAACCTGCAGAAATTCGTCTGGGACGAGAATGCACGGCTGATCGTCTATTCGTCGGTGAATACCTATCTGTCGATGCTGCGTCAGCCGGACGTGTGGCTGCGGCTGCTCAAGGGCGACGTCGACACGCGCGGCATTCTGCGGACCATCGGCGAACGGATTCTTCGCGTCGCCCGCACACGGTTTCTACGTGCCTTCAATCCCGCTGCGGAAGCGGGCGACAAGGAACATAGTTTCGTCCTCGACACATTCTTCGAATTCCGCCGGCGCGGCCTGCGCGTGCTGATGGCCTATTCGCTGGGCGATGGCGGCATCGACGAAATGAAAATGCACCTTGGGCGCAATGGCGTACGCATCGCATATCCGGGCTTCAAATTTGCCCAGGTGGATGCGCTCGACCACAATTTTACGTCCGCCGAAGACCGCGCGCTGCTGGTGCCGCTGCTGCGCGATTTCATTCTCGACTGCGCGCAGAATGACGCGGCGCAAGACGCGCCGGCCATGGCGCTGGCCGCCGAATAGTTTCGGCAAGCCCTCTGCAAGTGGCAGTAAGCCCCCAGAAGCCCTCATCCTGAGGAGCAACGTTTGCGTTGCGTCTCGAAGGACGGGGGGCGTGTGAGATAATCATGACGAGCGTCGATTTCACTAGCACAAAGGCTGCGGCCTGACGCCCCCGTCCTTCGAGACGCGCCTTTCGGGCGCTCCTCAGGATGAGGGCTTTTGTGAGCCACCTGCAACTTGTGCATCGGCGTAGCAACGCTGTTTCTCGCATGCTAGGTTGCCGCACGAACGACAATCAGCCCGGGGGAAACCGTCCATGCAGGCGATCGATATCTACACGCATATTTTTCCGGATAAATTCTATGCGGAACTGAGCAAATCGTCGCCGAAACTGGGCAATATCGGCCAGCGCCTGCGCGGCATTCCCCCACTCTTCGATCTCGACGTGCGGTTTCGCGCCATGGACAAGATCGGTGCCGATTACCAGCAGATCATCTCGCTGCCCAATCCGCCGCTTGAAGATATCGCCACCGCCGATGTGGCACGCCACCTCGCCAGCGTCGCCAACGACGCCATGGCCGAGTTGTGCGATCGCCACAAAGACCGCTTCCCGGGCTTTGCTGCCGCCATCTCGATGCTCGATATCGAAACCGCCGTGCAGGAAATCGACCGCGCGGTTCTTAAACTCGGCGCCAGAGGCGTTCAGATTTACACCAATGTCGCGGGCAAGCCGCTCGACCTGCCGGAGTATGAGCCAATCTTCGCGGCGATGGCGAAACATGATCTGCCGATCTGGCTGCATCCGGCGCGCACATCGGACATGACCGATTATGCAAGTGAATCAAAGTCGCGCTATGAGATGTGGTGGTGCTTCGGCTGGCCCTATGAAACATCGGTCGCGATGTCGCGCCTGGTGTTCTGCGGCCTCTATGACCGCTATCCGAAGCTCAACATCATCACCCATCATTGCGGCGGCATGATCCCCTATTACGATGGCAGAGTCGGTCCCGGCCTCGATGTGCTTGGCGGCCGCACCGCCGACGAGGATTATTCAAAGGTGCTGCCTTCGCTGAAGCGCCCGCATCTCGAATACTTCCACAATTTCTACGGCGACACCGCCATGTTCGGCGCCAGGACGGGCCTCCTCACCGGTGTGGAATTTTTCGGCCCGGAACACGTGGTGTTTTCGACGGACGCGCCGCTCGGTCCGATCGCCGAAACGATCAAGGCCGTCGAGAGCATTGGCCTTGCCAAGGACGACCTGGCCAAAGTCATGTCGGGCAACGCCAAGCGGATATTGAAACTTTAGTCGGACAGGAACGAACCGTCATGAAGATTTGCATTTACGGCGCAGGCGTCATCGGTGGTATGCTGGCAGGCTCGTTCGTACGCGCCGGACACGAGGTCAGCGCCATCGCCCGCGGCGCGCATCTCGACGCGATCCGCGCCAAGGGCCTGACCATCACCAATCCGAAGGAAAGCGTCACCCACAAGATCGCCGCTTCGTCGTCGCCGGGCGACTTCGGTGCGCAGGACGTTGTCATCATCGCCACCAAGACGCCGGCGCTTGAAGAGGTTGCTGCCTCGATCGCGCCGTTGCTCGGCCCCAAGACCATGGTCGGCTTCGCGGTGAACGGCATCTTCTGGTTCTATGGCGATGGCTTCCAGCCGAACGGCGCCCGCCTCGACCTCAGCCGGCTTGATCCCCAAGGCATATTACACAAGGCCATCGGCGCCGAGCGATCGCTTGGCGTCGTCTGCTGGTCGGGCGGCGAAATCCGCGAGCCCGGCGTCATTCATGCGACGCGGCCCGGCGGCAGGATCGCCATCGGCCCGGCGCTGGCGTCGAATGCGGCGCTGTCGCGCAACCTGGTCGCGGACATGAAGGTCACCGATCTTACCTTCGAAGCAGCCGACGATGTGCGCGTTCCCATGTGGGAGAAATATATCGGCGTCGTCGGTAATTTCGCCATCTGCGCGTTGACCGGCGGAACGATCGGCCAAGTGCATGGCGATAAAGGCACGCAGGACGTTCTGCTTGCCGTTCAGTCGGAAGCCGATGCAATTGCGCGCGCCCACGGTTTCAACAACACCGGCTTCAACATCGAGAAGTCGCGGATGAGTCCCACCGTCTCGCCGCACAAGCCATCGATGCTGCAGGATCTCGAACGTGGCCGCAGGATGGAGATCGAAAGCTCCTATCTCATCCTGCAAGACCTTGCGCGCCAGGCCGAAATCAAAACACCGGCGCTCGACATGGTGGTGCCGCTGCTGGTGGCGCGGGCGCGCAATGCCGGCAGCTACTGATAAAGTTTAATATCAGGGAGATTGACATTCGAGAGCGCACATTCCTATCTTCCAACCGCTTTTTGCGTTTCCTGGGAGGGAAGTCATGCGCGTTTCCGGCATTGCGGCATCAGCACTTGCGCTGATGCTTGCTTCAACCTGCGCTCAGGCGCAGATCGCCAACGGTTCGATCAAGATCGGCGTGCTGACCGATCTCTCCGGCGGCTATGAACAAAATTCGGGCAACGGCTCCGTCGAAGCCGCGAAAATGGCCGCGGAGGACTTCGGCGGCAAGATCAACGGCGTCCCGATTACGATTCTCGCCGGCGACCATCAGAACAAGCCCGATGTCGGCGTCTCGCTCGCCAATCGCTGGTTCGATGTCGACAAGGTGGATGTGATCACCGATCTGGTGAATTCCGCCGTCGGCTTCGGCGTTCTCGATGTCGCCAAGTCGAAGAACCGCATGGTGCTGCTGACCAGCGCCGGCTCCGCCGATTTCACCGGCAAGGCCTGCGATCCGGACCATTCGGTCCACTGGGTTTACGACACCTATCAGATCGGCCGGACCATCGGCCAGGCCGTCCCGCAGCTCGGCAAAAGCTGGTTTTTCATTACCGCGGACTATGCCTTCGGACTGGGGCTTGAACAGGCCGTGATCGCCGCGATCAAGCCGTTCGGCGCGACGGTGGCGGGCTCCGTCAGGGCGCCTCTGGGAACCACGGATTTCTCTTCTTTCGTTCTGCAGGCGCAGGCCTCCAAGGCCGAGGTCGTCGCGCTCAACAACGGCGGCGACGACGGCATCAATTCGGTCAAGGCGGCGCGCGAATTCGGGCTCATCGCCGGCGGCCAGAAGATCGCGGCGCTCGGCCTCGACTCGCTGCCGGCCATCAAGAGTACCAGCCTCGAAGTGGCGCAGGGCAGCATGTTCACGACAACCTGGCATCCGGGCATCAGCCCGGAAGCCGAGGCTTTCATGAAGCGTTTCATCGAGCGCCGGAAGACCGCTCCCTCAACCTTCCAGGTTGGCACCTATTCGGCCGTATTGAATTATCTCAAGGCCGTGCAGGCGACGAATTCGACCGACCCCAAGACCGTGATCGCGAAAATGCGCGCCACGCCGGTCAAGGACGCGTTCACTAATCACGGCGTGCTGCGCGAAGACGGCCGCATGGTGCACGACGTGTTCCTCGTCCAGGTCAAGACGCCGGCCGAATCCAAAAGCGAATGGGACCTGATCAAGGTGGTGCGCGAGATGAAGGGTGAGGATGTGTTCCGCCCGTTGTCGGACAATGCCTGCCCGGCGCTGGCCAAGAAGTAGCAGACCCGCCGCTGCGTGCGAACTTTTGCCTCCACGCGGCGGCGAGCACTGAAATCTCCAACTGGCGCGAACTTGGTGACGACCTCGGACCGAAACATGTCTAGTGCTGACGAACCCATGCTGCGGCTGGAGAATGTGTCGAAATCATTCTTCGGCTTTCTGGCCGTGCGTGATTTCTCGCTCGATGTGCGCAAGGGGTCCATCCACGCATTGATCGGCCCGAACGGCGCCGGCAAGACGACGATTTTCAACCTGGCGACGAAGACCCTGCCGCCGAGCCAAGGCCGCATCTTCTTCAAGGGCACGGATATTACCAACAAGAGCGCCAGCGAAGTGGCGCGCCTCGGCATGGTCCGTTCCTTCCAGATCTCGGCAGTCTTTGCCAGCCTGACGGCGCTGGAAAACGTCAAGATCGCGCTGCAGCGCTTTCGCCCGGATGGTTTCGCCTTCTGGAAATCATCCAGGGTGCTGCATGAGCTGGATGACCGCGCCATGGCCTTGCTGTGCGATGTCGGCATCGAGAGCTATGCGCATACGCGCGCCTCGGAATTGCCCTATGGCCGCCGCCGAGCACTGGAGATCGCGACGACCCTGGCGCTGGAACCGGAATTGCTGATGCTCGACGAGCCGACCGCCGGCATGGGGCATGAAGATGTCGGCCGCATCTCCGACCTCATCCGCACCGTGGCGCGCGACCGCACGGTGCTGATGGTCGAACACAATCTGTCGATCGTTGCCAATCTGTCGGACCAGATCACCGTTCTGGCGCGCGGCGAGCGGCTGGCGGAAGGCACGTATGACGTTGTCTCCCGCGATCCCGCCGTTATCGAAGCCTATGTGGGAAGCGAACAGCATGACTGATGCTCCGGTTCTCGCAGTCGAGAACGTCGCCGGCCATTATGCCGATTCGCATATCCTGCACGGCGTCTCGATGCATGTCTCGCCCGGCGAAGTCGTCACCATCGTCGGCCGCAACGGCGCCGGCAAGACCACCCTGCTGCGCGCAATCATGGGCATTCTGACAAAGCGCTCCGGGTCCATCAAAGTCTTCGACAAAGAGACGATTGCATTTCCGCCGGAGCGGATTGCAAGACTCGGCGTCGGCTATGTGCCGGAAGAGCGCGGCATCTACGCCACTTTGGACGTGACGGAGAATCTCATGCTGCCGCCGAAAGTCGCTGAAGGCGGCATGAGCGTCGAGCAGATTTACCAGCTCTTCCCGAATTTACGCGAGCGGCGCAAGAGCCCGGGCACCAGGCTTTCAGGCGGCGAACAGCAGATGCTGGCGATCGCCCGCGTGCTGCGCACCGGCGCCAAACTGCTGCTGCTCGACGAGCCGACGGAAGGGCTGGCACCGGTCATCGTGCAACAGATAGGCGCGACGATCGAACTGATGAAGAAGCAGGGTCTCACTCTGGTTCTCGTCGAACAGAACTTCCGCTTCGCCGCGCGGCTGGCCGACCGTCACTACGTGATGGAGAACGGACGCATCGTCGACGCCATCGAACGATCGCAGGTCACCGCCCGCATGGATGCCATCAAATCCTATCTCGGGATCTAGGAGAACGTACACGTGTCGATGCAGGCGCTGTTTGGTCAATTGCTGGTCGGCCTGATCAATGGCTCGTTTTACGCCATGCTGAGTCTCGGGCTTGCCATCATTTTCGGCCTGCTCGGCATTACCAATATCGCCCAGGGCGCATTCTACATGCTCGGCGGCTTCACCACCTGGATGCTGTTTCGCTGGGCCGGCATCGGCTATTTCTGGGCCCTGCTGCTGGTGCCGATCATCGTCGGCCTCGTCGGCGCCGCGATCGAAAAAACGCTGTTGCGACGGGTCTACAGTCTCGACCATATGTACGGCCTGCTGCTGACGTTCGGTATCATGATGTTCATCCAGGGGATGTTCGTCTATTTCTTCGCCACCGCGGGGCGGCCCTATGCGGTGCCGCCGGAATTGAGCGGAGCCTATAATCTCGGCTTCATGTTCCTGCCGAAATATCGCGGCTGGGTGGTGCTTGCCTCCATCGTTTTCTGTTTCACGACATGGTTCGCCATCGAGAAGACGTCGCTCGGGCGCACCCTGCGCGCGGCGACGGAGAACCCGACCCTGACCCGCGCCTTCGGCGTCAATGTGCCCGGCCTCATGACAGTCGGTTTCGGCATCGGCGTGGCGCTCGCGGGCGCTGCCGGCGTTCTCGCCGCACCGATCTATCCGGTAAGCC
>JAQGJO010000177.1 GCA_028290595.1 Hyphomicrobiales bacterium
GTCGCGCGTTACACGGAACTACTCGCCAAGAATGCCGGCACCAAGATCAATCTCGACAACGCCAAGACGGCGGCGGCGACGGCGCAGGCCAATATGGCCTCCGACCGCGCCCAGATCGACAATCTGAAGATCCAGCTCACCTGGTACACGATCAAGGCGCCGATCACGGGCCGTGTCGGCTCGATCAGCGTCAAGGCGGGCAATATCGTGCGCGCCGGCGACAACACGGCGACCGGCATCCTGGCGACCATCGTCCAGACGTCCCCGATCTATGTCGCATTCTCGCTGGCGCAGTTTCAGCTTCCCGATCTGCGCGAATCCATCGGCGCGGCTGGCGCGGAAGTACAGGCGACGCCGCAGGGCAGCAGAAAAGCATCGCAGGGCAAGATCGCCTTCATCGACAACACTATCGACCCGACGACAGGAACGGTGACCGTGCGCGCCTCCTTCGACAATGTCGACGAGGCGCTATGGCCCGGACAGCTCTGCAATCTGCGGATGGTGCTGCGCATCGATCAGGACGTGGTGAGCATTCCGCGCGACGCGACACAGTCCGGCCAGACCGGCAATTTTGTCTATGTGGTCGAAAACGGTATCGCCCGCATCCGCCCGGTTAAGGTCGGCCGGACGCAGGATGGACGCGACATCATTCTGGATGGCCTGAAAGGCGACGAGACCCTGGTGCTCGATGGCGCCCTGGCGCTTTCCAATGGCGCGCGCATCGTCATCCGTAACGAACCGGCGAAGAAGGACAGCTAACGGCTGCAAGATGCTTCAGGCTGCAAGATGCTTCAGGCTGAAAAGACGATACAGAAAGTGCGGTAGATGAATATATCGGAACTCTGCATTCGCCGGCCGGTGATGACGACATTGCTGATGATGTCGTTTATCGTGTTTGGTATCTTCGGCTATTCCAAGCTGCCGGTCGCAGCCCTTCCGCGCGTCGACTTTCCGACCGTCAGCGTCTCGGCCACCCTGCCCGGCGCCAATCCGGAGACCATGGCTTCGTCGGTTGCGGCGCCGCTGGAACGCGCTTTCGCGACGATCCCCGGCATCACCCAGATGACGTCGCGGTCATCGAACGGCCAGACCAACATCACGATCCAGTTCGATCTCGACCGCAATATTGACGGCGCGGCGCTCGACGTGCAGTCGCAGATCTCGGCGACCCTGCGCCGCCTGCCGCCGGAACTGCCGGCGCCGCCGAGCTTCCGCAAGGTGAACCCGGCCGACGCGCCGATCGTCTTCATGGTGCTGAAATCTTCGGTCCTGCCGCTGTCGGTCACCAACGACTATGCCGAATTCACCTTTGCCCAGCAGATCTCCCAGATCCCCGGCGTTGCACAGGTATTGATCTTCGGGCAGCAGAAATTCGCCGTTCGCATCGAGGCCGATCCCGACGCTGCCGCCGCGCGCGGCCTGACCTTGAATGAAATCCGCACCGCCGTCGCCGCCGCCAATTCGTCTGCTCCGGTCGGCGGCCTGCGCGGCGAAACCAAGGACGCCGTGCTGAAAGCCTCCGGCCAGATCGAACGCGCCGCCGGCTATCGTGACATCGTCGTCGCCTGGCGCAACGGCTCGCCCGTGCGACTGTCGGACATCGCCAACGTCTACGATTCCGTCGAGAACGACCGCACGGCTGCGTGGTTCGGCAAAGAGCGCGGCATCATGCTGGCGATCTTCCGTCAGTCGGACGCCAACACGGTTGCCGTCGTCGACGCCATCAAGGAGAAAATTCCGCAGCTCGAAGCGACCCTGCCGCCGTCCGTCGAGGCCCGCGTCATCCTCGACCGCTCGACGTCTATCCGCGAGTCGGTGCACGACGTGCAGTTCACCTTGATGCTGTCGATCACGCTCGTCGTCCTCGTCATCTTCCTGTTCCTGAAGACGCTGGCGGCAACCCTGATCCCCGCTCTGGCGCTGCCGGTATCGCTGATCGGTACCTGCGCCTTCATGTATTTGTTCGGCTATTCGATCGATAACATATCGCTGCTGGCGATCACGCTCGCGGTCGGTTTCGTCGTCGACGACGCCATCGTCATGCTCGAAAACATCATGCGCCACATCGAAAACGGCATGCGGCCGTTCGAGGCGGCGTTGAAGGGCTCGCGCGAAATCGGCTTTACGATTCTATCGATCACCCTGGCGCTGGTCGCGGTATTCATTCCCGTGCTGTTGATGGGCGGCGTCGTCGGCCGTGTTTTCCGCGAGTTCGCGGTCGTCATCTCATGCTCGATTCTGGTGTCCGGCTTCGTCTCGCTGACGCTGACGCCGATGCTCTGCGCGCGCATCCTCAAGCCGGTCGATCATCACGCCAAGCCGAGCCTGTTCATCCGCTCCGTCGACTGGTTCATCGACGGCATGAATTCGGTCTACCGGATCACGCTCGACGCGGTGCTGCGGGCGCGCCTGCTCATGGTCGTGATCACGGTCGCCACCATCGGGCTCAGCATCGCCATGTTTATGTGGATGCCGAAGGGCTTCTTCCCGACCGAGGACACCGGCTTCCTGTCGGGCTCGACGGAAGTGTCGCCTGATACGGCCTTCCCGCTGCAATCGACGCTCAATCTGAAGGTCTCGGACATTCTGATGGCCGATCCCGCGGTCGACTACATCTCGTCCTCCATCGGCTTTAACGGTGGCGCCAACCAGGGCAGCATTTTCGTCGCGCTGAAACCGAAATCCGAACGCGGCGACATTCAGGACGTCATCGCGCGCCTGCGCCGCAGCACCGCCGCCGTGCCCGGCATCAACACGGTGTTCCTTCCTGTCCAGAATTTAAACCTGTCCGGCGGCCGTCAGTCGCGCGGGCAGTATCAGTTCACATTGCAATCGGGCGATCTGCCGGCGCTTTACGCCAAGGGCCCCGAAATGCTGGACCGCATGCGTGAGCTGCCGGGCCTGCGCGACGTGACCAGCGATCTGCAGATCCGCAATCCGGAATTGAACATCGACATCGACCGCGAGAAGGCCGCCGCTTACGGCCTGACCGCCGACCAGATCAGGCAGGCGCTTTTCAACACTTATGGCTCGCGGCAGATTTCGACGATCTTCACGCAGATCGCCGACTATCAGGTCATCCTGCTCGCCAACCGCCGCTTCCAGGATGATCCGTCGGCTCTGAGCCGCGTCTATATCCGTGCCCAGACCGGCTCAGGCGGGACCGCCCTGGCTTCGACCACAACCACGGCGGGCGCCGGCAGCAGTAGCTCGTCGACGACCGCTGCCACGGCACAGCCGACCGGCAATGTATTCGCCGCCCCCATCATCCCGCTCGATCAGGTGGCGACCATCCGCCGATCCGTCGGCCCGCTGACGATCAACCGTCAATCGCTGCAGCCCGCCGTGACCTTGTCCTACAATGTCGCGCCCGGCGTGGCGCTGAGCGAGGCCAACGAGGCGATCCGCAGAGTCGCGCGCGAGATCCAACTGCCCGCCACCATCTCGACGAACTTCTCCGGCGCGGCCGCCCTGTTCGAGGAAGCGCAGCGCGGCCAGGTGCCGCTCATCATCGCGGCGATCCTGACGATCTACATCCTGCTCGGCGTGCTCTACGAAAGCTACATCCATCCGATCACGATTCTGTCGGGCCTGCCGTCGGCGGGCATCGGCGCGCTGATTGCCTTGCAGATATTCGGCATGGACCTTTCGGTCATCGCCATCATCGGCATCTTGCTACTGGTCGGCATCGTCAAGAAGAACGCCATCATGATGGTCGACTTCGCGCTTGAACGACGGCGCGACGGTATCGAGGCCCTGCCCGCCATCCGCGAGGCGGCGCTCATCCGTTTCCGCCCGATCATGATGACGACCCTGGCCGCCATTTTCGGCGCCATCCCGATCGCCATCGGCGCAGGCGCAGGCGCCGAACTGCGCCAGCCGCTGGGCATCGCCATCGTCGGCGGCCTCTGCGTGTCGCAGCTCCTGACGCTCTACATCACGCCCGTGATCTATTTCTACCTCGACAAGGTGGACAGCTATATTTCCGGCGGCGCAAGCGCGCACGAGCTGGAACAGGAGCCGGATCTCGTACCGGTGCCCCGGCCCGTCCGCCACCCGGCCGAATAGACTTAAGGCAATTCACCATCATCGAACTCTTCAAAGGGCCCCGACACCGGGGCTCTTGTCACATTGATTAAATTTTGATTGAGTATTTAACGAGGCCACTCCTGTTGTAGTTTTTGCGTAATCTACCAAGGGTGTTCCATGTTCCGTGCGTTCCAGTCTTCAGAACCGGCCGCCGCGCTGCCGCGTCGCACCATCGCAGCCTTTACCGCCGCTCTCTTCGTCGTCGCCACCGCCGGCTTCATCCTCGGGCCGGATCTGCGCGCCGGCTGGGCCCAGAGCGATGAGAATGCCGCCGCCTATTGGCGCGCCGAACGGACACGACAATCAGGACGTGCCAGTCAGGCAACTCCAAACCTGGCTCCCGCCCGCGTGAGCGCCTATGCTCCGGCCCCGCAACAGATTTTTTCCAATCTGCATGTGCCGTCGATTTTCCGCTCGGGCCTGCCCGGCGGCCCCGAAGGCAATCTCGCCGGCGGTCTGCGCGACAAGCGCAAGACCGATCAAAAGAGCACCGACCAAAAGAGCAAAGCGGCCGCCGCGCCCAGCAAAACCGCATCCGATAAAAAGCCGGACCGTCCAGTGATCGCCAGCACGGCCAATGCGGTCTGCGTCAGGCTGTGCGACGGTTTCCATTTCCCGGCGGGCGACCAGGCTGCCGGCACGGCGGGGCTTGAGGCCTCCTGCAACACCATGTGCCCAGGCGCGCCGACGCGTGTCTATTACAGCCGTTCCGACCGGATCGAGGATGCGGTCGCGATGCGCACCGGCAAGTCCTACAGAGCCCTGCCCGTGGCCTTGCGCTATGCCTCGACCCGCGACAACACCTGCACCTGCAGAACCGACGGACTTCCCGGCCTGCAGAGCGTCGAAATCAATCGCGATCCCACCTTGCGCCGCGGCGATCCGGTGATGACCGACGCCGGCTTCCGCATCTTTCGCGGCGCGGCGCGCATGCCCTACCGGCCACGGGATTTCGCCAGCCTCGCCGAATCGCGCGGCGTGACCCCCGTATCGCATACGATCCTGGCCGCGATGGAGCGCGCCTCCGGCATCAGGCCGCTATCGCGGCCGCTGCCATCCAATGCAAAAGCCGGGAATTCAAAGGATAAGAGCGCGGCATTGGAAGCGATTTCCCGGTTCGTGCCGATTCCGTCGATGGGTCCGGAACCGCGCAGCATCGTCCGCCTGATCGGCCCCCAGGCCCTGTATACGCGCTGATCTGCGGGATTCCGCGCAATTAACCCAAGCGACGCTTTAAATAAGCCGACAAACAAGTCGCGGATGGTCACGGAATTGCTCTAGTTTTCCTTTTTAACCCGGTTCAGGCATTGTGCTATCGGATGACACAATAACCTGAACCAGAAGCAATCCGGCGTCCGAACTCATCGCATGAACTCGAAGCTCAAATGGGCAGCAGGCATCGGCCTGACGGTTGCGGCAATCGCCGCGTTTTTTCCGTTTCATATTTTTGAAGCGGCGTTGAACGATCAGTTCTCCGCGCAGATCCGGCAGAAGACTGGGCTCGAATCTCATGTCGGCGGCCGCATCGCGCTGTCGCTGTTGCCCAGACCGCGCGCGCGGCTGGAAGATATCAGCATCAGGAACAGCAGCGGATCAGTGGTGTTCCAGACGCCATTCATGAAGGCTGATCTGCGCATCCTGCCGCTGATCGCCGGCAGGTTCGAACTCGAGGCGCTGACGCTCATCGCCCCGCAACTGACCATCGCCGCCGATAGCGACGACGCCGGCACCGCATCTGCGGCGCCCTCCGCCGCGCAAATTTCCGAACTGGCGAAATTCGGTGAGCTGACCATTGCCGGCGGCCAGCTTGCCCTGCAAACGCCAGGCGAAGCGCCGCGTGTGATCGCCAGCGAGATCAACGGCACGCTCGATCCGCGCAACCTGCCGGCACAACTGTCCTTTGTCGGCAGCACGGTCTGGAACGGCGAGCGCGGCAGCATTGAAGCCCTGATCGGCAAGCCGCGCCAATTCCTCGAACGCGGCGTTTCGCCCGCAACGCTCAAGATCGTCTCGGCCATCGCCGATGTCACCTTCGACGGCACCGTGCAAGGCGGCGCCAAATGGCAGCTCGACGGACATCTGGCAGGCGCTTCGACGAATCCCCGCGCGTTGATGCAGAAGCTGCAGTTCAACCCGGCCCTTCCCGGTACCCTCGCCAAGACCGCCGTCAGCGGCACGCTGAAGATGACGCAGCAAGCCCTCGCCATCTCCGACGTCAGCCTGGCGCTCGACAAGAACAATTTCCGCGGCTCGCTGGCCGTTCGCTTCGATGGCAAGCGGCCGCTGCTGTCGGCCACGCTGGCTTCGCCATCGCTGGTCTACACCGCCGAACAAGGGGTCACCCTGCCCTTGCGCAACGACCGGCAGTGGAGCCGCGAACCGCTTTCGTTCGGCACCCTCGCCCTCGTCGACATGGACCTCAGGCTGTCGGCGCAGAAGGCACAATTCGGCCGGCTGGCGCTGTCGAGCGCCGGCATGGCGATCCTTGTCACCGAGGGCAAGCTCGACATGTCGTTGGGCGCCGCGCAGGCCTATGGCGGCCGCGTGAAGGGGCAGTTTGTCCTGACGCCGATCGCGGACGGCCGCGATCTCACCGGAAACCTGTCGTTCACCAATGTCGACATGGGCGCTTTTCTCAAGGACGTCTCGCGCACGCCCCGCATCACCGGCCTGGCCAGCGGCGAGATATCCCTGCAGAGCAGCGGCGATACGGTGGCCCAGCACATCGAAGCCGTCGACGGCAAGCTCCGCATCACCGTCAAGAATGGCGAGCTCGCCGGCATCGATGCCGAGCAGGCGTTGCGCCGCTCCGAGAAACGTCCGCTCTCCGTGCCCACAGAAGTCCGTACCGGCAGCACGAGTTTCCAATCTGCCGACGTCGCCGCCGATATCAGCAACGGCATT
>JAQGJO010000466.1 GCA_028290595.1 Hyphomicrobiales bacterium
GGAAAGATCATCCTCCTTCAAGCGCTTTGCCGTGCGGGCTGCGGATAAAGCGCTGCAAGCCCTGCTTCGGTCGCCGGCGTCACACCGCGTTCGGTGATGAGGGCGGTGACGAGCCGTGCCGGTGTCACGTCGAAGGCGGGATTGGCGGCGTCACTGCCGGGCGCGGCGATGCGTATGGTGGTCACGTTGCCGTCATCGCTGAGCCCGCTCATGTGCGTCACCTCGCGCGATGAACGCTCCTCGATGGGAATGCCGGCGACACCGTCACTGAGCGTCCAGTCGATGGTGGAGAACGGCAGCGCCACATAGAACGGCACTTTGTTGTCGAAGGCGGCGAGCGCCTTGAGATAGGTGCCGATCTTGTTGGCGACATCGCCGCGCGCCGTCGTCCGGTCGGTGCCGACGATGCAGAGATCGACCTGACCGTGCTGCATGAGATGGCCGCCGGCATTGTCGGCGATGATCGTATGCGGGACGCCGTGAGCGCCGAGTTCGTAAGCGGTGAGCGAGGCGCCCTGGTTGCGCGGTCTGGTCTCGTCGGCCCAGACATGGACGTCGATGCCGGCATCATGCGCCAGATAGATCGGCGCCAGCGCCGTGCCGTAATCGACGCAGGCGAGCCAGCCGGCGTTGCAATGGGTGAGGATGTTGAGCGTTGCGCCTTTTTTGCGGGCCGAGGCCTCGCGCAGCAATGGCAGGCCGTGTTCGCCGATGGCGCGGCAGGTGGCGGCGTCCTCATCGCAGATGGCGATGGCGGCGTTCCAGGCTACCTGCGGACGCTGTGCGGGCGCGAGGGGGCGTAGCAGCGCTTCCACACGTTGCAACGCCCAGTGCAGGTTGACGGCGGTTGGCCGTGTCGCGCCAAGTTCGGTGATGGCATCAGCGAGCGCCGCGTCGGAAGCGTCAACACGCATGGCGAGCGCGACGCCCCAGGCGGCGGTGGCGCCGATCAGCGGTGCGCCGCGCACGATCATGGCGCGGATGGCGTGGGCGGCCTGGGCGATCGTCGTCAGGCGGCAGGTCTCGAAGGCGAACGGCAGTTTCGTCTGGTCGATGACGAGGACAGCGCTGCCGTCCGCGGCGGGCCAGATCGTGCGATAGGGAACGCCGCCGATCTGCATGGGCGCCTCAGTGGCCGTCGAAGGTCATCAGGGTGCGCACCGGCACGCCGAGCGCTTCGATCTTCTTGGCGCCGCCGAGATCGGGCAGATCGATGACGAAACAGGCGGCGACCACATTGGCGCCGATCGACTTCAACAGTTTTACCGCGCCTTCGGCGGTGCCGCCGGTGGCGATCAGATCGTCGATGATGATGACCCGCTCGCCGGCATGGATGGCGTCGCTGTGCACTTCCATTTCATCGACGCCGTATTCGAGCGAATAGGCGATGGAGGCGGTCTTGTGCGGCAGCTTGCCTTTTTTGCGGATCGGCACGAAGCCGGCCGACAATTGGTGGGCGACAGCGCCGCCGAGGATGAAGCCGCGCGCCTCGATGCCGGCGACCTTGTCGATCTTGGTTCCTGCCAGGGGTTGCACCAGTTCGTCGACGGCGCGGCGGAAGGCGCGGGCGTCGCCCAGCAGCGTGGTGATGTCGCGAAACAGGATGCCGGGCTTGGGATAGTCGGGGATGGTCCGGATCGACTGCTTCAGATCATTTGAATAGGGGGCATTCATTGAGGGGTTCCAGGGAGCATTCATGAAAGATTCCAGAAGCGAGGGGGCAGGTTAGGCGTTTCGGCGGCGCGGGTCGAGGCCGTCAGGCTCTCGCTCCATTGGCGCGCGCCAGGAAAATCTCGAGCTTGCGCAGCATTTCAGGGTCGCGGGCCGACGGCGCCGTGATCAGCGCGTTGTCCAGCGCGCGGTCGGAGCCAATTGGGCAAGCCTCGTGCTCTGTGGGAAAATCGCGCAGCAAGCGGGTGAGGAGCGTCGCGGCCTTGCCGGCGTTTTCGTGCACGGTCTTGATGACCGAGGCGACATCGACCGCATCGTGCTCCGGATGCCAGCAATCGTAATCGGTCACCATGGCGATGGTCGCGTAAGACAATTCGGCCTCGCGCGCCAGTTTGGCTTCCGGCATCGCCGTCATGCCGATGACGTCATAGTCGAGCCCCTTGTACGTCAGGGATTCCGCGTAGGACGAGAATTGCGGGCCTTCCATGCAGACATAGGTGCCGCCCTTCAGGCAGGGCACGTTCTCGGCCTTGGCGGCCTGGAAAATGCGCTCGCGCAGCAGCGGCGCGATGGGATGGGCCATCGACACATGGGCAACGCAGCCATTGCCGAAAAAGCTCGATTCGCGGCCGTGGGTACCGTCGACGAACTGATCGACGAGTACGAAAATGCCCGGCGCCAGTTCCGGCTTGAACGAGCCGCAGGCCGAAACCGAGATGACGTCGGTGACGCCGGCCTGTTTCAGCGCATGGATATTGGCGCGATAATTGATGCCTGAGGGCGACAGCTTGTGGCCGCGGCCGTGGCGCGGCAGGAACACCGCCTGGGTATTGCCGATGCGGCCGAAGCGCAGCGTGTCGGAGGGTTCGCCCCAGGGGGTCGTCACGCTCTCCTCGCGCAGATCCTGCAGGCCGGGAAGATCGTAAATGCCCGATCCGCCGATGATGCCGACAATCGCTTTGGTCATAAGCTCTCCTGCGCCTCTCGCGCTTTCCGGCCTGAGTTATCCCGGCCTGGGACGGGCAAATCAAGCAGCTTTCCGGCTGTCTTTCCCGGGCATGCGCCGGTTCTGCGTCAGTTCGGTGACAGTTGCGGCCAAGCAGTCATGTTCATGTCCAAGTTCACGTCCGAGTCACTTCGGGCTGGTGGGTTCGTGATTTGCCGTGATCGGCCCATCGCCCTATTTCTTGGGCACTGAGGGCGGACCACCGGGAATATGTCCCGCCGCAATCTTTGGAGGTCACGATGAACATTATCCATCGCAAGGGCTGGGAGATACCCGAGCGCCAGGCGACCCCTGAGCATCTGTTTATGGATCGCCGCAATCTCCTCAAGGCGGGGTTTGCCATCGGCGCCGGCACCATGCTGCCGGGTGCGGCTTTCGCCCAGGCTGCCGATCCGTCAGCGGGGCTATATCCGGCCAAGCGCAACGAGACTTATGTGCTCGACCGCGCGCTGACGCCGGAAGACGTCACCGGGCGCTACAATAATTTCTACGAATATGGCCCGGCCAAGAACATCTATCAGGCGGCGCAGCGTCTTGAGACGCGGCCGTGGACGATCAAGATCGACGGCCTGGTGGAAAAGCCGTTCGAGATCGGCATCGACGATCTGCTCAAGCAGGTGCAGCTCGAAGAGCGGCTCTACCGGCTGCGCTGCGTCGAGGCGTGGTCGATGACGATTCCGTGGACCGGCTTTCCGATGAAGCGGCTGGTCGAACTCGCCAAGCCGCAATCGGGCGTGCAGTACGTTCGTCTGGAGACGTTCCTCGATCCGAAAATGGCGCCGGGCCAAAGACAGTCGTGGTATCCGTGGCCTTACGTGGAAGGCGTCACGATGGCGGAAGCGATGAACGATCTGTCGTTCATGGTCACCGGCGCTTACGGCAAGCCGCTTCCCAAACAGCATGGCGCGCCGATCCGCCTGCATTCGCCGTGGAAATATGGTTTCAAGGGCGCCAAGTCGATCCGCAAGATCACCTTCACCAATGAGCGGCCGAAGAGCTATTGGGAATCCCTGCAGGCGAGCGAATACGGCTTCTGGGCCAATGTGAATCCTGCCGTCGCCCATGCGCGCTGGAGCCAGGCGACCGAGGAAGTGCTTGGCGTCGGCAATCGCGTACCGACCCTGATCTGGAACGGCTACGGCGAATATGTCGCCGACATGTACAAGGGTCTCGAGAAAGAGAGACTCTATACGTGAGGAGTTGAGCTGACGCCCCTGGTCCTTCGGGGGCAAGGCTTGTGCGTTGCTCCCGGCCATCGAGGCGTCAGGGTCTGCGGCCCGGCAGCGGGCCGATCAACCAATGTTGAGCCGACTAAAATGTTGGCGCAACGCGCGAGGAGACAGTCCCAATTTCGGCATGAGTTCGTTGCTCCGCGTTGGCAGTTTGCCATCACGGAGCATCGCAAAACAGGCAGTAGTTGAATTGGAGACTATGATGAATCGACGGAAATTTATCGGGGCCGCCGCCGCCGTGGCCGCTCTTCCCGCACTTAATCAAGTTGCCAGCGCCCAGACAGCGCTGAAGACGAAGAATGTCGTCTTTGTACACGGACTGTTCGCCGACGGCTCCTGCTGGTCGAAGGTCATCACCCGCCTTGAGCAGAAGGGCGTCAACTGCACCAGTGTGCAGAACCCCCTGACTTCGCTGCAAGAGGCGTCGGACGCCGCGCGACGGGCGATCGCGGCGCAGCCGGGTCCGACGGTGCTCGTCGGTCACTCCTTCTCTGGAATGATCGTCTCGGAGGTGGGGCTGGATCCGAAGATCACGGCTCTCGTCTACGTCGCTGCGCGGGCGCCCGATGCCGGCGAGGACTATACGGCGCTGGCAAAGAACTATCCGACGCCCCCGGCCACAGCCGGCATCGTCTTCAACGACGATTGGGGCCAGTTGTCCGAGAAGGCTTTTCTGCACGATTTCGGCGGCGACCTGTCGCCTAAGGAGGCGCGCGTTCTTTATGCGGTTCAGCAGCCGTTCAAGAAGTCGCTGACGACCGAAAGGACGACGAATGCCGCCTGGCGCACCAAGCCGTCCTTCTATGCCGTGTCCACCCAGGACCGGACGATCAATCCCGATCTGGAGCGCTTCATGGCCAAGCGGATGGGCGCGAAGACGCTTGAAGTCAATGCAAGCCACCTGGCGCTGATTTCGCAACCCGATGCGATCACCGACCTGATTGTGGAAGCGCTCGCCGTCTGAGCCA
>JAQGJO010000558.1 GCA_028290595.1 Hyphomicrobiales bacterium
TGAGGATCGGCACCAACCGTCCATCCGCCAATTCGTCCCGGAACAGCCAATAGGTCGCCTGCGAAATGCCGAGGCCGGCAACCGCCGCCTCGCGCAGGGCGTCGCCGCTATCGGTCGTGAAACGGCCGGAAACCCGCATCATGTCCACGCCGCCACGGCCATCGCTGAAATGCCAGATCGGTCCGAACGCACCGATGATGCAACGATGGTTGAGAAGATCGGGCGGCGCCTGCGGTACGCCCATCTTTTCCAGATAAGCGGGCGACGCGACCACCCTGAGCGGGCCGCGGATCAGGATGCGGCTGACCAGCCCGGAATCGGCGAGCCGGCCTGAATGCACGGCCAGATCGAAGCCGCCCTCGATCGGATTGGCGGTCTGGGTCTTGAAGCAGAGATCCAGATTCACATTCGGATGGCGGGCATAGAATTCATTGAGCAGCGGAATGATCGTACTGCGTCCAAACGAGGGAGGAACCGAAATCCGCACCAGCCCGGAAGGCTCGATATGGGCTTCCCTGATGGCTGTCTCGGCGGCGTTAAGGTCGCCGAGCACGCTGAGCGACCGTTCGAAGAACTCGGCGCCGTACTCGGTCAGATGCAGTCGCCGCGTCGTGCGATGGAAAAGCTGCACCCCGAGATCGCGCTCGATGCGGGTCACGCTCTTCGTCACCGCCGAGGTCGATATCGACAAAGCCCGCGCCGCAGCGGTGAAGCTGCCCAGTTCCGCGACGCGGACAAAGGCAAGGATGTCTTGAAACTTATTCAAGCGCTTTCTGTTTCACCTGACTGGAAGCTGCATGATGATGAAATCATCGTCTCAATAGTCCACGTTCTGCCCAGTTGTTCATCAAGCAAACCAAATTCAGCGCATCACGTCTGACGTCGCAATATCTGTTCCAAGGTCTTCGTCGATGGGCCTGCTTTGTTACTGTTCCGGAAAATTATTTTTTCCCAAATAGCATATACCGCATTGGGCCGATTGATCGAATCCTCGCTGTTGGCTTTTGAATCGCCGATCGAAGCTGATTGGCCATGCCGCGTGCCGGCCGTTCCACCCTTGCATCCGGCGCGAGGCGGCCTTCACCGCGTCGAATCCACAAATTTGCAGACGGAGACCGGCTTCATGGCGCGAAACGGAATGATGAAACTGGGCCTCTCGATCCGGCGGCTCGGTTATCATACGGCGGCCTGGCGCCACCCGGAGACGCGGGCCGACAGCGCCGAGGATTTCGGCTCCTTCCTCGTCAACGTCATGGCCGCCGAGCGGGCGAAGTTCGACCTGGTCTTCCTGGCCGACGGCCTGGCCATCCGCGCCAAGGATGAACCGCCGGGATCGCTGGCCTGCTCCAACGAGAATGTCGAGCTTGAGCCGTTGACCCTGCTTGCGGCTATGGCGCCGCTGACCCGCAACATCGGCCTCGTGGCGACGTCATCGACCACCTATAACGAGCCCTACCATGTCGCGAGGCGCTACGCGTCGCTGGACCATATCAGTGGCGGCCGGGCGGGCTGGAATGTGGTGACCTCCTGGTCGGAGATGGAAGCGCTGAACTTCAACCGCGAACACCATCTCGATCACGCCACGCGCTATGACCGCGCCAAGGAATTCGTCGAGGTCGTCACCGGGCTTTGGGATAGCTGGGAGGAGGGCGCCTTCCTCCGCGACAAGCAGTCCGGCATTTTCTACGACGACAAGAAGCGGCACGTCCTCAACCACAAGGGGCCGCATTTTCAGGTGCGTGGGCCGCTGTCGGCGTCGCGCACGCCGCAGGGACGGCCGATCATCGTCCAGGCCGGCGCCTCAGAACAGGGCCGCGAGATCTCGGCTGAGAGTGCCGATATCGTCTACACCAACGAATATCTACTTTCCGCCGCGCGTGATTATTACCGCGACCTAAAGGATCGCTTGCCTCACTACGGGCGCGAAGATGACGACCTGAAGATCCTGCCCGGCATCCAGCCGATCGTCGGCGCCACGCGGCAGGAAGCGCAGGACAAGTTCGACGAGCTGCAGGCGCTGATTCATCCGCTGCCGGGACTTGCCAGCCTGTACGGACTGCTGGGAGACTGCAGCGGTTTCGATCTGGACAGTCCCCTGCCGATGGATGCTGTGTTTGAGAACAAGACAAGCAATGCCGTGAAGACGCTGGAGCTTGCCCGGCGCGAGAATCTGACGATCCGCCAGCTCTATCAGCGCACGGCGGGCAAGGCCGGCATAAGGCAGATCATCGGCACGGCAGCCGACATCGTTGACGACATGGAGCAGTGGTTTACGGAGGAGGCCTGCGACGGCTTCAACGTCTGCCCGTCACACATGCCGCACGGCCTCGATGACTTCGCCGCCTTCGTCGTGCCGGAACTGCAGCGCCGCAATCTGTTCCGTACCGAATATGAAGGCCGCACCTTGCGCGAAAATCTCGGGCTCCGCCGGCACGTCAACCGTTACCAGACCCGGCGATAGCGGCGTGCTGAATAATAATTCCAGCGACAGAGGTGAACAGATGAAACCGCGTTTTCGATCAGGCCTGCTCGGCATTGTCCTCAGCGTTGCGGCGGCTGTCACGCTGCAGCCGGCGCAAGCGCAGACGCGGAACACGCAAGTAAAAGACACGCTGGTCGTCGCGCAGCAGACCGACGCCTATACGCTCGATCCCGCCAAGCATACGCTGATCACTACGGCCAATATCCTGTTCCATATCTATGACGCACTCGTCACCCAGGATGCTGACGGGAACGCCAAGCCGGCACTCGCGGTGTCGTGGAGCAATCCCGATCCTCT